>JBNKXM010000001.1:0-31839 GCA_050300315.1 Thalassotalea sp.
TTAGCTCCGTCTATGAATTGATAGCACCCTTCTGGTGAAATTCTAGCCGCACCAACACTAGTAAAAGCATCTCCAGCGTTATCTAAATTCAAACCAGACATGATCGCAACGCCACCAGAATTGACAGTAACACCATTTTCGTTTCCTGCCCCCGTTGATAGAAGTAGTGAAAGTCTAATTTTTTGACCTGTTGGCGGCGCTGGTATTGTTGCTAATGTTCCGCTGCCACCTGAAGCAATAGTGAGGACTCCACTTACAAAGGTGGTTTCTCCACTAATACCAACTTCACCGCAAACACCATATTCAATTGTCATTTTATTTCCTTAAGCTAAGCAAGCTAATTTTTTGCGAGGCGGTATAGTTATAGTTTCGCCGTCAAACTCAATAGTTTCACCAGTAAAAAAGTTATTTCCAACTACAGACAAGAATTTGCTTTCAGCGCTAGGTGATTCCCACTGGTATTCTGTATCAGGATTATTATCATCTATTGCCAATACTTGAACGACAGGTGGTAATGAATCAATTAAATCTTTAACCTCCAGCGAACATTTGTAGCAAATCACTGATTGTATACCGTTACGTTTATAAACGTTCGGGTAGGACGCTTCAACGATAAAATCATACTCGTTTTTATCTTCGTCAAGCCTAATCAAATCTTTGTTGTCGTTATAAGCGCTCGCGAGTTGATTTTGCTTTGCTTCTTCGTTGGAGCAGTATACTAAAATATTCATTTTATTTAGCTCCGATAGATTTTACTTCATCAGCGTTAAGTCCGCCGATAAATGTTTTAAAGTTCGACATAACTCCATAGCAATTTTGTGAATCATCCGGTGCACTACCTAAATTAATTAACCCTGTTAAATCTAATTCGCTTGTAACAGTGTCGGCAATATCAAAAATCAATTGCTTGTTAACGTAACCTTTAATGTTCGTAGGTGTTCTTTCTATGACAAAATCATAAGACAGGTTAGGGATGATCGGGTCAAGCAACGTATGTAAAACAGAAGAACCCATACGCACCTGAAAAAGTCCGCTAGTGGACTGCACTATGTCGAAAGTAAAAGCAGGGTTAGTGTCAACGCCCAATATAAATTGATTACCCGTAGTATTACCTAAAGACCTGTACGTAAATGCTATTGCAATAGTATCATCTAAACTAGTGATATTGTTCAGCACTGTAGTAGATATTAAGTCAGAAGCCCTTGCAAAAGTCGATGTGGTTGTTTTGGCGTAGCTAGAAGGGAATGGTAAATCTTCAAGCTGGACTTTGTCTATACCAATACCAAACCCTGAAACTCCTTGGTAAAGTATTGTACCAGAAGCGTCTATTGCGATCGCAAACTGAGCACTGTTGCCGCCTATACTTGTGCAAACATAGCTGTAAGAAACAATGAACTTACCTCCTTCAATAGCCCTAATACTCGGGTTTATCGCATCAACACCGGATGTTGTGACCGTACCAGCCTCTAAGTCAAAGACTACGTTACTGTTCGGTATTGTTGCGATTCCTGACCACAGATACTTTCGTTCTTTTGCAAAACACTCTGCTTGTACTGTGTAAGTTTTACCTACTATTTGGGTGGCGGACTGTGACATGAAGTGCATACCGTTTGAGCCATCTTCATCTATACCGTCAACGCTGACGGTAATGCCTGTTTTACTCCAAGCAGCATTGCTAAAATCTTCAGAGTGTAATAACTCGTTAGTGGTCGCACCTTCCATTAAGTACCCGTCTGATTCTTCACGCAGTACATCGTTGTTTACAGTGCGGAGTACGCCGTACCTATCTCTATATGACCCACCGCTAGCTCTTGTTGAACTTAGTAGGTCGCTCAATTTAACAACTGGCGCATTAGGTGCTAGGACGTGACATAACGGGTTATTAAGCTTTGTTAAATTAACATTAGCCATATTAACATCGTTGATCACCTGCCAATCTGAATTGCCTTCACTAGGTTCGCTTAGCGTTATATCAGCTATCGCCACTTCAACGCGCCACGTGCTCCCGTTGTGCGAGTAAGAACTCCCAACTGTTGCAGCCCCTGTAGCGTCTGACCATCTACCTTTGAAATTAGCTAAACTTTGAGCTGTTAAAGCGCTGTCCGCTGCGTTATTCGCACTAGCTAGCGCATCTACGGCACTAGCTGCCGCAGCATCTTTGTAGCCATTAACCAAACCGACATCAATATTAAACTCTGCGATTGATGTGTTAATTCCTGGCACAAGCGAAACAGACTGATAAGTAGTCCATGTTACAGCGTTGGTTGAAAAATCCTCAGCCGACTGAGTGTTCGGATCTGGAACTACGCCACCATAAACTGGAACAGTTGATACTGTCATTTAAATTAACTCCTGCACATCGAAATTAAGTGCTATTTTGCTTGGTGAATTTATCTCACCTATTTTGTAGTTACTATAATAACCGAAAGTTGTCATTGCGTCATTAACATCAGTTTCGTCGCCAATCCAAACGGTCTCAGTTTGTGATAATGATTTCATTAGATTTTTAACATAAAGGGATTTTTGTCTGTCTATAAAACATTTATATTCCATGACATCAGCAGTATCACGCCTAGTAATATCAAACCCTCCAAACCCGTCGCTAGTTCTTATGCTGTAATCGACACCAGTTATTCCAGAGCCGTAAGCTGTTTCGCCTAAATCAAGATATGAACCTAGCACCAAATTGCCAAAACCAATATCGCCGCCACCAGTGACAGATATTGTAATGTCTTTGGCAATGACTGGAGGCAAATCAGTTAGCACAAATCTTGTAATAGCAATAACAGGTGAGAAAAAGAAATAATACCAATCTGTACGCGCTGAGTTATCCCTCATTGATATATCACGATCGTATATATCACTCACACCATCATTGACAGTTACGTTAATTGCATCAGCTCCAGTAATATTAAACCCTGCTAAAGAGTTAGTTAATGTTGCTGGTGTTATTGTCACATCAAGAGTAGTGTTATCGAAAGATTGCGTACCGTTCTTGTTGTCGAACATAGCCCATGCGTTAGTAGGACCAATATCAACCCAAGTCGCAGGATTAGCATCTACTCCAACCTCAGGATCGTCAGTTGTACTAGGGTCAGCCACAACTCGATATCGCCTATGTGTCGATGACTTAATGCGCTCATCACCTAGATTGTAAGTGCCAGCAGACCATTCTATCTCGCCGTATGCCGCATCTGGTTCAGGGATTGTTGAGCTAGTTAAAACAGCATCATTAACTGTTATTGGGTTAATTACTCTCATTATGGTTCTACCCTTACGTCTAATCCGCCGCCAATCATTTGCTGCAACAATCGGTTTGTTATTTTTGTGTTTTGTCTGATTTCTTCATTTTGAGCCAAAATATTATCGTCTAATTCTTTTTTAGCTGGATCAACAACCGGTTCAGTTGTCGTAGTTGGCTCTGGTGGATTAGCGATAATATCATTAAGATTATTAATAGCATCAGTAACACTCATTATGCTGGTATCTATACCATAAAGCGCGTCTAGCTGAGCTTGAGCATTAAGTATAACATCATCAAGCCTAGATATTTCATCGTCATACGTTTGCTGTGCTAGCTCTAACAACGCATTAGCTGCTGCAAGTTCATTGTCAAGAGCTTCTAGCATTGAATCAGTTTGAAGTGAATCAAGTTGCAATTGCGCTTCTTGATATTGTGTTATTGCGTCATTTAATGACAATACCGTGTTATCGATACCTAAAATTGAGTTATACTGATCGTCAAGCGCTTTTAGTTGCTCTTGATTGTCTGCCTGTGCTTGTGATATTTGATGGCTTAGATAACCAGAGATCCCTTCTAATACTGCTATTTGTCTTTCCGCGTCAGTTGCTCTAGTGCCAGCTAATCCAGATATTTGAGCTAATTGGTTTTTAGCTAACGCTTGTGCTGCTTTAAATTCTGTCGCAGAAGAAAAGCCAGAAGCTGATGGTAATTGACCGCTTAAACCTTTAGCCGCGCTAAAATCACCACGTCTAGCGCTTGCCAATGCCGCACCAATATCATCGTTAACAAGCCCTGCTGCGTTAGCTAATGATTGTGATAATGATCTCATATCATTTGCAACGGATGATAAGCTAGATTTTCTACCGCTTAATAACGATATCTCAGCATTTAATCCTGATATTCTTTCGTTGGTCGCATCTTGTATCGCATTTCTTTGCGCTTCAAAACTTGCATCTAAAGCGTTTTTTGCTAAATCAAGACCTTGTTGAGCTGAGCTTTCTTGAGCTAATACCGCATCGCGTTGAGTGTTAATTCTTGATACTTCTGCGTCATAAGCCAAACGTGCGTTGTTTAAAATCTCTTTAGCCCTGTCTTTTTCTAAAGCTACCGATTCTTTCAACGCGCTCATAGCTGAATTTAACGCGTTGGTATATTCGTTTTCCATTGAATCAAAAAACGCGTCCATTCCTGGCACTAACTGCATAAGCGCGGCAAACATTTCTTGACCTGCTTCAGTGGTCAAGTCTAACCCATCAACTAACGCCCTAAACTGATCTCTCGTCGCTGGCATAGTTTGGCCTAGCTCTTCGAAAGATGCGTTTAACGACGATGTAAGGAAGTCGAACTGCTCAGACTGATCGTAAAAAGAATTAAAATATTGCGTTGTTAATTGGTTTAACGAATCTAAGCCGCCAACCATTTCAACAACATTAGTAGCAGCTTTTGCGGCCGCCTCACCAATCAGTCCAAAATCAAGCCCTAGCGTATCGGTAACTTGATTGAATGCTTGCATATTCATAATTAGGCGATCAATAGTTTGTATTGATGATTCGCTCTCTTTAGCAAACTCTTCAGCTAAACCACCAAATACAGCAGTTACCATTTGTTCGGTTGTTTTGTTAGCCCAATTAGATATTTCAGCTTGTATTTCTTCTTCGCTCATTCCTTTAATACTTTTTGAGAATGACGAAGAAAAGTTGTTAATAAAGTCCTCAACCGATGTTTCAGTTGTAGTTGTTACCGTTTCAAAAGAGCGTTTAAAATCAGTTTCAAAGTCACGAATGAAATTAGTTGTTGTTTGTGTAACTGTCGTTATATCTAAAAGTTTAGCAGCATCTAATATTGAATCCTGAACGCTTTGGAACATATCGCCAATTACAGACAAATCTAAATCGTTTTCTGTTAATCTTGTTTTAGTGCCTCGAAATAATGAGCGTTTCTTTTGTTCTTTCAACAATGTTGATCCAAAAGCGCCTTCAGATCCAAAACCTAAATTCAACGTACGATCTTTTTCTTTGTAACTTGTGCCAAATAATCCACCGCCAGTTATCTTATCGACGATACCAGCCGCAGCCGCAGCGATTGCAGCAATAGGTAATGACGCGCCTATTCCAGCCGCTATTTCTCCACCGCCGAATAATGAGCCTATATTACTAAATGCGCCTGATAAACTTCCTGCGCCTAATAATGCGTTAGTGCCGCCGAATCCTGACGAAAAAGCACCACCTAACCCACCTAAACCGCCAAGTATTCCACCAGCATTTGCAGCGCTACTAATGCCACCTAAACCAAGAGCGGTGCCAATTTGTAAAACAATCGGCTTAGTAACAGCGAGATGGATCATCTCTGCTAGCATGCGCTTGAAGCCATCGATAACAGAATCAAAAACATTGCCAGATCCGTTGATGATATTTAACCACACGTCAGAGAATGCCTTATCTATTCTTTTAATCATTCCTTCGGTAATTTTTAAAAAGCTTTTTGACTCAGACTTAATTGATTTTGATACTTTAGCTGTTGTTATTTTCGCTTGAGATTCTATTTTTTTATAAACCGATAGCGTAGCATCTCTCTCGGCTAATATATCAGCTATAGTTGATTGCCTTGCATTCTTCGACGCCAAAATTCTAGCCTCTGCTGATTCTTTAGCAGCCGCGCTTTCTTCATCCCTTGCTGTCTCTGCTATTAAAATCTGTTCTTCTGCTGCTTGAAGGTACTCATTCGTCATGGCCTTTGATATATTTTCTGCATTTTTTATTGCAGCATCAAAATCAAACGTGTCGCCATCAAAAGGATTTAGAGCGTCTTTTATCTCTAATCCGTATATCTTTACTTTTTCTACTATCTCAGCAAGCCTAGTACCTAATACATTGCCAAAAGCTTTAATGTAAGCCTCTACAATGGTTGGTATTGTAACGAAAGGAGATTTAATGGCGTTAATGATCAGTTTTGAATGTTGAGCTATCATATCAATAGCAAAACCAAGCTCAACCGCTAATATTTTTGTCATCGCTCGAATGTTTGATGGAAAGTTTATTATAGCTCCGCCCATAAACTTCATTGTTTCGTCTGTTATAGCTCCAAGAGCCATGAATTCTTTTCTAAAAACATCATTGGTTCCTGTTATAGCATTTTGAGCGTCATCAGACCATGCGCCCCATTGACCTCCCCATAATGCTATCTCTCGCGAAAAGTTGCCGAGTTCTCCAGTCAGCGATTCAATACCAGATCCTACAGTATCAACTGCATCATTTAATATTTTTGCCTCACCAACAAACTTAGTGATGTTTGTTGTGGCATTTTCGATTGACTGTCCGAATGTTTTGGTTGTTTGGTCAGCTAGCTTTTGCGCTACTTGTTTATAGTCTTTTAGCGCATTAACCATTATTTCAGCGGTAATACCACCAGTTGCGGCAAACTCTCTAAGCTCACCGCGAGTCATTTTTAGCTTAGACGCAAGCGCGTCCATAATTTTAGGCGCACCCTCTGCAACAGAGTTAAATTCATCGCCACGCAATGCACCCGCCGCAAAACCTTGTGACAATTGTCTAATAGCGCCGCTAACTTCTGATATTGGCTTACCTCCAGCAACGAACAAGTTATTTAGCGTTTTGGTAATGCTAAGAATTTCACCTTGCGATGTACCTAAGTCTTTAGTTGATCTCGTTAACTGTGCGTATAAATCGACGGTATTGGTTAAATCAGATCTTGTATCTTTTGACAAAGTAAGTAGCTTTTCGCGAACATCAAGTAGCGCTTCTTCCGACTCAGTTACTTGTCTAATTTGCGAGTTAATA
This sequence comes from Thalassotalea sp., assembly GCA_050300315.1. Taxonomy (GTDB): domain Bacteria; phylum Pseudomonadota; class Gammaproteobacteria; order Enterobacterales; family Alteromonadaceae; genus JBNKXM01. The sequence continues at coordinate 7,042 of JBNKXM010000001.1, forward strand.
TTTTTCCACGCGTCAGACTGTTTTGTTATCTCGCTTGTTAATCTTGCCGCACCTAATCCAGTCAACGCCGCACCAGCCGCGCCAATAGTGGCTTTTAGCGTGTTAAAACTTTTGTTGGTGTTACTAACAGATTTATTTATACGCTTTTCTGAGTGCTCGCCTTTTTTAGCGAGACTATCTAAGCTTTTTTCAGCATTTTTTAGCCCTGAAACGTCAGATTTAAAGCCTATTGTCGCCAAGTCAATCATAAAAATAAATAAACCTATTAAAATTTTATCCATTATAGCAACTGGTCAGAGCAGTTAAAAGGATAAGGTGTGCTATGCTTTTGTTATTGATTAAATGAGGAGAATTAAAGTGGATATTAAAAACACAAAAGTAAGTTTAAAAGGTATGACAGAAGAAGTATTCAACGCGGTTATTGCTGTGGCGAAGGCGCATGGGCTTGATTGGATGTATCCAGATGGTGGTACACACTATAACTTGCACAAAAAAAGAAGTTTTATGCTTTTTGATGAAGTTATCACTAGCGGAGGTGATGGTTTAGCGTACAAAGAAATCCCAGTTGAAGACTTTCTATTTAGTCTAGCTCCTGATTGGGCTGTTGATATTAGATATTTTAATGGAGTTTATCATTATACCGACAGTGTTGGTAAATATGTCGTTATTGGTGGCTCAGAGATTTATGAGTTCAACTTAAGTGGATTCAAGATAATCGCCACCCGTAAGCAAGAACAATGGCAACCTAAAGTTGGTGGTGAATGCTTGGTTAAGCACAATGGCGACTGGCACGAAACATTCATCGTAGGCATTAGCTCATATGGTAACTACTTTTACGAGTCGTCCAAGTTTGCAGAAACCGTGTACGACGGTAATAACATAACTTGCTTCAAACCACTACCTGAACCAACAGAAGAAGAAAAGTTAATAGATATAGCTAAAAAGGATAACGACGATTTAGTTGTAACTGAGAATTTTACACGTGCCGTAAGTGCTTTTGTAAAAGCTGGCTACTGTAAAGTTGAGCCGATTAGTAGGGAAATGTTTTTACATCAGTCATTAATACTGGATACATCAAATGATGACTTTAGTTGGTTGGCAGAAAACAACCACATCGTAGTTAAAAAGGACTAACCCATGATAACCAAATCACAATACTCACAATACAGGCAATACGCAAAATATAAAGCTGGTGAAGATTACGAGGATGTACTCCAAAATGCTTTACTCAGAGCGTGGAGATTCAAAGATAATCAAGAAGGTAACTTTGATGCTTGGATCAGGAAAATAGTGTTTAATGAGTCTAATCGACGTTTTGAAAGAAGTAGTCTAGACTATTCAGATATAGACATAGAGTTATTAAATTATGACACAGTTAGCGTTAACGATGACGAAATAACACTTAATGAATGTATTTCCACGTTACCTGACAGAGCTATGCAGTCGGTCACGCTGAGAATACAAGGCTACACGTCAATTGAAACGGCAAAAATAATGAATGTAAAAACAGGCACTATTTGCGCTATGTGGAATAAATCAAACCAATTAATGAGGGATTTTTACAATGACTGAATCAATCGAAGAATTACAAGCGATATTGGATAATGCGCCAGACATGAAAGGCATTGAACATGATGGATTTTATTATTGCACAGAATATGGCCTCGAATATTACATATACATAATTGACGGCAATGTTTTTGTTTATGATAAAGGCTGGCGAGAAGACAAAAAATGCAATTATCCTCTAAATGAGTTTTGGACTATCAGCTCACTAGCAGACATTAAACGAATAGTTGAATTAATGAAGGAGTTACAAAAATGAGTATTTGCACATTAGAAATAATTAAGATTAGATTAGAAGTAGCAGAAGAGCATAGCCCGTTGTCTGTGTTTAGAACTTACAAAGACGGCGAGGTCGGGCTAGATTGTGTATTTACCACAATAGAAACAAAGGCGCGTATTGCGTCAGGCGATATTAGTTATGTTGGCACTTACACAAAACATACTGATATTTTTCAAGTTCAAGAAGAATTAAGACGAGCGATTTATTGAGGGGAATGATATGAATGAAGAATTACAAAAAGCATTAGTCGAGTTGTTAAACAAAACATTGAGCGGTATTGATTCAGCCGGTGAATTTATGGCAGCACAGATTCCTGACGTAGTGCAGCAACTATTAATGTGGCATAGTGTTTACAGTCTAATTGTTTCGTCAATGTGCCTAGCGTTACTTTTCTTTGCAATAAAGCTAGATATAAGATTGTTTTACATCACCAAGGGTCGAGACGATGAGGATTTTCTTGTTATAGGGTATTTTTTAATAGGCTCCATTGTTAGGGCAATCCTTTACGCGTTCTTGCTGAGTGGTATATCTCTTGATTGGCTACAAATATGGCTAGCGCCTAAAGTTTGGCTTTTGGAGTACGCATCGAAGTTAACCAACTAAAACAAAAAGCCCCATTCTAGGGGCTTACATATTCTTTAGTTTATCCATTTCCATCATCAAAGCGTTTGCTTGCTGTATTCTGTCCTCATCGGTCATTTCTGGTCGGTAAGGTGCGATGCAATTCATTTCATCAGCTTTATGCTTAAATGACACATAAGCGCGTGACATTTTTATGATTTGCTTTGACTCCCAAGGCTCAAGGTTTGAACTTGTCATAGTAGAGTATGATTGTAGCTCTTGCCATGTTAACGGCTCTGCGCCATTCATGCCACTTGAAAACATGCCGCACTCATGCCAATGATTAACCAAATACTCACAGCCGCCTATATCTGGCATTCTTCGATGATACGTACCCTCTGCGAATTGCTCTACCCTTGCTTTAGGTTTTGTATCATCTTTGTGTTTTTTAGGTCTGCCATGCAACCACGAAAGCTGCATAGCATAAAGGACTAAGCTTTCACTTAGTCCGTGATAAAATTTGCTTTATCTTCGAAAAACTCGTTCGCTTGTTCTCTAATGTCTTTAAACTTAAGATACAAATTAAACGCATTTTCGTAGGTGCAAACAAGTGGCGATTTGTCACCCGGCAAAATAAGATTTTCAAAACCAGTTGTGACAGTCGCAAGCTTTTTGCAGATCGCCTTTGTCACATCGTCAATCTTGAAATCTTCTTCTTTATTGCCATTGAGCTTTTTATTCACTTCTTTGCGGCGATTTTCTTTTACTGACTTTTCGACAAATTCAGCGAATACGTCAGAGTCAGCACCAAGCATTGTGATCTTAATTGGTTTTTTCTCTTCTTTGTCGGCATATACGTGCATTTTAGTTTTAGGGTGCACTAAATGAAGTTCAGAGCCTTTATTCGCTTGTGAAACCGTGTCAAAAACATTTAAATCAAACATGATAAATTTACCCGTTAATTATCCCGATTAAATGACGTGGCAAGCTGCATCGGGTTAAACAGCGATTCGGTTACGTTAACCTAGCCACTTGCGCATAATACCACTGGTCGGAGCAGTTAATCAATAAAGGTGTGTTATAGTTGGTTTTATTTAAATTAACGGGAAATAAAATGAATGAAGAAGATTTAACTCAAGATTATGTGGACACAATACACCCTTTGGTTATGAGAGAATGGGGTGAATTGTTAAAGAAAAGTGGTAAAAGTGAATTGATGTTTAAAATTAGCCATGATGGCATGCAATTTATTGCGCAATACCAAATGATGAAAGAAGTTGTAGAATCTCGCGGCTTTACGATGCCTGAAATGTTTTATGACGGCACGAAAATAACATTAAGTTAAAACAAAAAGCCCTCAACTGAGGGCTTTTTACAATTACTGAATATCAATCGGCTTAGTGTTAATGCCAATAGTTGAACTTGACATGATAACGTTGTCGATTGAGCCAGGCGTTTTATCGTAGCCGAATACGTATCCCTGGAACGCATCAACGCGACCGCCAGGATATACAACTTTGTGCGAGTGAACAGTTAAGTTAGCCGCGCCACCAGATGCAGCTTCAAGCAATAACTGTCCTGCATCTGTTTCATCGTAACCCATACCGACAGTCATAGAGCCGTAGTTGGTTGTACCTTTGAATTTCTTCAAGATACCATCAGCTAAGTTAGTGAAGTTAACTTCTGTCTGTGTTGCGCCGTAAGTTGACAATGATTCTACTTCGCCCACTTCCGTCCATGTTAGCGCGTCATAGCCCAACTTGTCATTGGTGGCTGGTAGCGCTGCCGAGATGTAGTATTGTACACCCGTGCTTGTTTGTAATGCCATAATTAAAAACCTCTGTATTAATACAATTTTACCCGATACTCACATAATACCCTACTGGTTAGACCACTTCAATTGTTTGGGTGTGTTATGATGGTTTGGTTGAATGTTAAGGAGATAAAAATGACAGAACTAACAGATTTAGAGATTTGCACAAGAATTGCTGAGATTGAGGGGTTTACTGATATTTCAGTTTATTCTGGTGTCGATTCAGGCGGAACTTTAATGGTTAGCAAATTTGAAATACTAACAGATGATGGAAAAGGGTTTCCATTGAAAATACATAATTACAACCCACTAACTGACGATGCGTTGTGTTTTAGGTTGATGGTTAAGCATAAGATTGATTTTGTTAACTTTGATACTGACATGTACGCTGGTGTAGTAAAGGCTAAAACATTTCAAAACAGGTCACCTAACCGCGCAATATGCCTTTCAATTATAGAGGCTAATAAGGAGTAATAAAATGATATGCAAATCAGTTTCGATTTTACCTAACCGTGATTCATACAATACATACTGTGAATGCGTTATTTTTGAAGTTAATGATGAATCTATAACTATTGTCTTGGGTGATAGACGAATCGAATTCGATCCTGAAGATGTTAGAAAGTTGTTGTTAATATCTGAAATTTAACTACCTACCCCCTTCCTCTCTCGCTCTCTGCGCGACAATCTGAGGAAAATCTAAAATGGCTACTTTGACCATACCGTTAGGTGCAAAGTCTGAGTAGCCATCCTCTAGTCTTTTAGCATACGGCATTGAGTTAGTGAAATAGAAGTTATCATTGACTGATAAGCCACCGACAGTAGCGGTCAATCTTCCTTCTGCATCACTAATATTAGTCTTTGCTTTGTCGTAAGTGTAATCGCCACTGTTTAAAGCCGACAACCAGTTCGCACGAAAAGCGCCACTGTCAACAGGTGATGATGTAATAATAAAATTACTGACATCATTCATTGTCGCGCGATAAACTTGCTCGAGCGATTGTTTGCGCTTTTTAGCTATTTTCCGCAAGTCAGTTGTTAGTGACATAGTTACTCAGTATTGGTTAATAATTAAAATACTTGTGGGTTTACAAGATTTAATCGCTGTTATTGGTTAATAATATCACTGGTTAGACCACTTGAGCAATAAAGGTGTGGTATATTGAATATTCATTAACAGAAAGGGTAATAAAGCAATGAAAAAACTATCAAATAGAGCGCCTAAATTAACCAAGAAAGCAAGAAAATTATTAAAAGGCGGTAACGAAATGGTTAAGCGCAGTATGGAGTGCAAAAAGGTTGATGATTATCACGGCAAAACGCCAGTTTACGCCAATATTAAACAAAAACCGCATGAGCCAGATAATTTTGTCAAAGTTCAATGCGGCGTACCTTTTGTTCGCCCAGAGCTTCACGGCATTTAATAAAACAAAAAGCCCTATTAACCTAGGGCTTTACCTACCAACAAAAGCATAGAAGGTAACTTCAATTATCATTCTGTGCCAGTTTGGATCTTCGCTTTGTCTTGGCTGTCTAACCGTTCTTATCTGTACTTTTGTTGTGCCGTACGTATTTGTTAAAGCAATACCATTTTTAGGCAGTCCATTATTAAGCACATCAGCGACTTGATAAGCAAAGTTTTCACCTTGCAGCTTTGGCATATAGCAATCAATCTGCACTATGCCGTTAACCCTGTCTGTATCGCTCAACGTCTGTTCAAACGTGTTACCAGTTAATACACTATAAGATAACCATGGGGTGCCATTGGGCGTTGTAAAATTACTATTAGGCCATCTAACAGTGTAAGCAGACAACAAGCTTTGGAATTGCGCTATCAGTACGCGCTTTATTTCTAGGCTGTATGTTGGCACTAACCACCCCTAACTTGTAATGTATAAACCGCATCGGCCGCATCTAGCATACCGTTAACTATCGTACATCTAACGCCATCAACAGTAACGACAACACCATCAGTGCGCGGCGATAACTTAGTAAAGCTATCGAATTGCGCCAATAGCTTAAAATCACTTCGCTGAATGATAGTGCCGTCTTTTTGCGCATCGGTATAATCTTCCCTGATACAATCAACCGTATCAGTAACACTTGTCGCATTTGTTTCCAAAACTGGATCGTATTCGCCAAGCAATTCAAATGTGCAAGACGTTGTTAAACCGCCTGCTTTAGCTTTTGCAAACAGTTTAACCGCTGATGCTTTGAATTTTGTTTTACTTAGTGCCATTATAGCATCCCGTTTTTTCTGGCCTTACCGCCACCAAATAACCATGTAGCAATAAACCAAGTCTTAGAGCGAAACCATCTTCCCTCGTCGCTGAGTATGTCGCTTAACACCGTAGAGGCTTGCAAGTTAGTGCATTTTGTTTTGTCATTAAAGCAGCCATCACGACATAAAACATCATGAAACAACCAGCCGAAACTATCAATATCAAACGCACCAGTTGCGCCATCATAAGGCTCATCGCTAGGCTTTATCACTACATCTTTATTGTAGCGTCTGCTATGATATGTTTTAGGCTTTATGACCCTGTAACCAATAATTTCTTCACTACCAGTTTTTATTGGTTGTACATAATCATATATTGATTTTGTCACTGTTCAATTATCTCAATTGATTTACGGCAAATAGTTTGCCTAGCTTTTAACAGTTCTTGCGTGTTATAGCGCCTTTGTATTGATCCAGTACTGGCAGCATTACAGATAGTAAACTCTGCGCTTAGTATCGCAGCATCGTTAACATCAGCAGCCCTGTTAGCTATTCCAGACAGTTGAGAACAGCCGCTAGATAAAACAACTAAGAAAAAAATCATAAAAAACTTCATAAATCACCCTTTTATTCACTGGTTAGACCACACAAATGATAAAAGTAGTATATCATTGTTGATAGTTAAATAAAAAGGAGTAGTTAGAATGTCGAGGCAAAGAGTGTACATATCAAACCAAAAGCCGAAAGATATGACTATAGAATCGTTTGAAGAGCTTGAGTATAAAGAGCTTGGTGTAATATATTGTGATATTGAAGATAAAACAACTTGTGATGCTCCTACACAAAAACAAAAAATTAAACCATGCTTAGAAGGCAAACACGGTAAAAAGGAGTAGTTATAATGAATATACTCGACACGATTATTACAAAAAATGGAACCTTTAATGTTGGTGATAAATTAATAGGTGAAAGGGATGCTTCTCACAAACTGGGAATTTCAAGAGCTGAACTGAGAAAAGCTCAAGACGAATTAAGCATAAAAGGAATTATCAGTAAAGAGCACGGTAAAGTAAGGGTTATATTAAAAGATATTTACACAGGTGAGGAGGAAACATAAATGAACAAAGAATTTGAAGAATTGCACTTTGTTTGGGTTAAGCGCTTATCGCTTGGAATTATTTTTTGTATTAGTCTCTTGGTTTGGTTGGGGTGATTTATGAATAAATTTAAAACAATCTTGTTGTGGTCTGCGTCATTTGCTATGGGTATTGCTTTTATATGGTGGGTTTTATGAAACTACTAGAAAAAATAGACGATCATATACTTAATGATTACATGACTGAGCTATGGCAAGATCGTGTTAAGTTAATGCGCGAGATTGGCATTAAACCAACAGCTAGAAAGTTAGGTATAAACAGCAGAAACATGATAAGAGCCATGAATAACGCTGTTAATAAGGCAAGCGACGATGGTTATATTGTTGATATGCCGCCAATGATTATCGCCAACAATAAAAAGCTTGGAAAAATGACCACGCAAGCTGACGCGCAAGGCAACATCAAGCAAATATGGTATAGGCAGAATGATTTTGATATCGACGCCATAACTGACGCAATACAAAACGCTTGCATTGATTTACCTCAAGTCCTACCTAAAAAACCAAAAGGTTTAGTTGCATATAACAAGGATGTTATCCCTTTCTTTCACATAGGTGATGGACATATTGGCATGCTATCTTACCGCAAAGAAGTTGGAACTGATTTCGATATCGATATTGCTGTTAAAGATTTATGGTCAGCAATGTCAATACTAATAGACGAGTCACCAGACTGTGAGCGCTGTGTTATTCAAGATATGGGCGACATGACCCATTACGAGAATGAACAGCAAACAACTGAAGCTAGCGGTCACGCTTTAGATTGTGATGGTCGATACACAAAGATGATCAACGCCTATGTTGATACAATGCTTTTCATTATCAATAAGGCGCTAGAAAAGTTTAAGTTTGTCGACGTGATCATTAACCAGGGAAATCATTCGCGCAAAAATGACAAGTGGATGAATATATTCTTGCGCCATACGTATGCTAATGAAAGTCGTGTCAATATACTGTCAAACGAAAGCGTTTATATCCCATATCGCATGGGTAACACGTTTGTCATGTGCCATCATAGCGATAAGTGCAGACCGTTAAAACTTGCTCAGGTAATGGCTACGGATTACCGTCACGACTTTGGTGAGGCGTTGTACAAGTATATCGACATAGGTCATATTCACCATAACATGGTATTAAAAGAGCATCCGGCAGTAACAATCGAGTCATTCAACCAGCTAGCAACAGCAGACAAGTACGCGCATGATGGCGGTTGGCGTTCTCGCAGTTGCTTAGCCGTTGTATTTCGCTCTAAGACTTATGGCGAGGTCGGAAGACACACATTACCACTTGAGCGAGTTCGAGATATTATCGAAAACGTAAAAGCTGGCACCAACTCAAACAAAAGAACGGAGGTTTATTCGGTATGAGCCACTACGACGAACAAATAGAAGCTGACAAACTCAGACAACAACTTACTGAGCTAGACAGAGAAATTAAGCGTAACATTGAGCAAAACGCCATGTTACATAAAGAAAGAGCAGCGTTAAAGCGTGAATTATGGGAGTTGAAGGGTGATAAATTATGAAATACATGGGAAGCAAAGAAAGAATAGCAAAGCATATTTTGCCTATTATCTTAAAAGATAGAAAGGAAGTCCAGTGGTATGTAGAGCCTTTTGTTGGCGGAGCTAATATGATTGATAAGGTTGACGGCAATCGTATTGGGGCTGATAGTAATAAGTATTTAATTTCTTTACTGCAGCATTGTGAAAAACAGTTAAGCCATGATTTACCTTCTAGGATTTATGAGGATGATTACAATCATGTAAAAAACAATAAATCGGTTTATTCTGATTTTATAGTTGCCCACATAGGCTTTAACGCTAGCTTTGGCTCTAAATGGTTTGGTGGCTACGCTAGACCTAGAAAGGCTACCGGATACGATAGAGATTTGGTTTGCGGTAAAAATTCTCTTGTAAAAAAATGCACGCAGTAAAAGGTGTAAGATTTATCGAATCAAGCTACAGCGAGTTGGACATTCCACCCAACAGCATTATATATTGCGACCCACCATATGAAGGAACAACAAAATACAAAGATGATTTTAACCATATCTTATTCTGGCAATGGTGCAGAGAAAAGGCAAAAGAAGGTCATCAAGTGTTTATTAGCGAATATAACGCTCCAGATGATTTTGTTTGCATATGGCAGCAAGAGTTAAATGTTTCAGTCGCTAAAAACGGAAAACATAAGAAAGCTATTGAGAAACTATTTGTTCATGAGTCTCAGAGTGTGATTAACCCCTAACAATCCCACCCAAACCGCTGCTATTGGTATATTTATTTAGTATTCTATCAATGGCAGTGGTTGGGTATTTAGTTGTATAACCTTGTCCATTATCAGTATAAACAGTTTTATCCATCAACGAACCGACGCGAGATTCTTCTTCAACGATTGTTTGTGTGTTGATTGATGTAGGATCGACAAACAATCTACCTTTTAAATCCAAGATGGCACTCATACAGCAAGCGCGCTTAATATCTGCGTTTAATGCTACCTCATCGGTCGGAATTTGCATTCCTTGCGTATCAGTTAAGCTATCACCTTTAAACGTAAAAAACGTGTCTATGTAGTCCTGTGATGCTTTAATGATTGCCGCTTGTTTCTCACTGTCGATGTTCGCGTAAATATCTTCGCCGCGATCTGACATGTAATCATTTAATTCTGCAACACTAACAAAAGCATTTGCACCGGTTACGCCTGTGCCTGTTTCCAATGTGAAAGCCATTATTTATCACCCTTCAATTCTTTATCGTGTTGCTCTTGTTCTCGTTTATCGCGCTTACGTGCAAAATAAATATCAGCGCCAGATTTTACTGCTAATGTTAAACCACCAACAATGCCGCAGATACTACCCCACTCGGCGAGCGTTAGCATATCAGTACTTAAATCTGTTGTTGATTTAGCTATACCAGACGCAACACCAACGCTTGAACCAGAAACGCCAATATAAACAGCAGCCTTGCTAAATATCGCATTACCTTGATCGCTTATCGCCGCTAGTGCGTGATGAATTATGTCTGATATTCTGTTCATGTTCTCGATCAAGCCTTATTCTTTTGATGATGTGTAGCGCTAAGTTTATTATCATGTAGCCTAAAAAAAGCAGTATTATAAATTCCATTTTTTTCGCTCTTTATTAGACTTATCATTAATGCAAAGTTTAACACAGTAACGATTGTCATATAAACATTGTCTGATAAGAAGTAAGAATCGCTTACTGCATTTTCCCACGCCATAACATAATGAAAAACAACAATAGCAAGACCTGCAAGCGCGACACGGTTATCTTTATGCAAACAAAAAACAGTAAAACACAGCGAGCTTATAATAAACGCCATAGGTTCATAGCCAAAATAACTACTAATGCAAAAAGCTACTATAGCCGCGAACGTCCATGTACTAATACACAAAACAAATACGACTACGTAGCATAAAAAGTAAAGATAATCTAACATCTTATTTCTTTGGTTTAGGCGGTCGTTTACTTGTTGCCATTGTGTTTACCTCTTGTTGTTTTATTTAGGTTAGTATAGCACTTTCAGGTAATTCAAACCAAGCGAACATCGACGAGAAGTATACAGGATCTACACTAGCGTTTTCGTATTCAAAAAGAAGCGTTGTATTCGGCTGAAATAACCTAAAAAGCCCTCTAGCATTAATGCCGCCGCTAGCTCTATTGCCTGCTCCCACGCTTCCAAATATAGCTACATTTGAAACTATACTGGTTTGATCTATCGTTGCTGGTGCTGTGCATTCGAACGCTGTTAAGCCGCTAGTAAATGGTGAGTTACTTCTTAGGCTTTTGACAGGTATTGAAGCGCCCTCGGTCACTGAGCCATAAGTTGTAAAAACACGGTAAAAAGCCCTTTCCTTGTCAGTAACTAGTTCCCTATCAATTAGCGCAACATAGCGGTCTATAGGTGTGTGAACTTGCACATATGTTTTTGTGGCTGCTGCTATCGCTGTTTGGTGGTAGTCAATATAAAAAGCTCCACCTTGAGCGACAATATCATCGCGATAATTTAGATTTTGAACATAAAGTCTGTCAAGGTTATTGCCTTTAGCTGTTAGCTTGCTATTAAACCAACTAGAAAGATAATTAAACATTTTGTACCTCAAAAAAATAACCGCCCAGTTAAGGGCGGTAAATTATTAGCTTTCTTGTTTCTGCTTGCCCTGCTTAACCTCAGAAACGTTTTTGCATTTCTTTAGTAACTCTTGCAGTTCTTTGTCGTCGGTCTCAAACTCGCCAGATGGAATGCTAATGAGCTTTTTACCTTGGCTTACAGTCTTGCCATTTGCTGGGATTAAAAACTTCATAGTTAACCCCTTACGCTAAGTTGTACAAGCGAGCCATGTGAGTTTTAGACTGGCGCACTTCCATTGCAAAGTCACCTAATACACGTACTCGCTCGCCGTCTTGCCCTGGCTGTGTAGCGTCTTTAGTTTGCCATGCGCCAGAATCAGAAGCGTTATTCGCAGCCATAGGAACAACAGAAATATAGTTCTTGTTGAATAACATTAACTCATCGTCAGCTAAGTTAGTATCAACAACGATAGTTGTTGCTGTGCCAAGTAACGGAATGTCAGACGGTAACATAGTTACTGAGCCTTCATCATTAGACCAGTCGGCTAAGCGTTGGCTTGAATAGTTAGCAGAGATTAGCGCGTTTAATTCACGAGCTTTGTCAATGCCAACAGCGATAGTGTCAGCCATGCCGCCACGTTTAACGATTTCAGCATTAAGGTTGTTGATTAAATCTAATGTTAACACGCCAGCAGATGCGTCAGAAGTGATCGCACCAGCTTGGTCGAAGAAGTAACGCAAGCCGCCTGTATAGGTGTATTCAGTACCCGAGATGGTTGATGTTGCTTTACGCCCACGAATTAACGCGCGATCCATTTGAATAACTAATTGACGGATACGCTCAGACACTTGGAATTGCAAGTCGTTGGTGTTTCCCCATTGCATTGTAGACAATGCACGACGAGACATTTCAACTGCTGTGTCCATAGTCTGAAAGAAGTTTTCAACTTTTTCAGGTTGGAAAATTCCATCGTTTTCAGCTAATGAGTTTTCACCGCGAGATGTTGCATCAATTGTTAATACAGCAGCGTCTGCAATATCGGCAGTAGTAGTACCACCAAACCCACGAACAACAGTCAAGGCGTCGGCGACAACAGCAGTTACTTGGATAACCTCGTCTGAGCCTGTAGCCGAGAACGTCATACCTACGCGGAATTTAGCACCGTCACCGGTAGCAACATTAATAGTTGTTGCTGCGGCTAAAGCTGCACCGTTAGCAGTTGATGATGTCGCATCAATGCGAAAATCCAACCATCCCATTTTATAACCGTCATACGCTTCGACTGGTGAGCCAAAGTTTACGACAGATAAAATACCTGTTCGGTTAGATCGTGCAATTTCAAATGCACCATTAATAATTTCTTGGTTTAGCGCGGCAGCTAATACGCCACTTGTTACTTCGTTAGCCATGTTATAGCCCTTCTGTTAGTTAATTTTTAAACTTTCTTTAAGATAAGCATTCAAGTCGCCTTTTTTCTTTGCTTCTTGAGCTGCTTTATTTTGGTTCTGGGCACTGCCGCGATCATTTGAACCATTTGCCAAACCGCTACTGGTAGTAGTGAATTCAGCTTTAATAAGACGGGCAAAGCGCTTTTCTTTTTTGATTAAAGCGATAAAACCGTCTTTGTCGACACTTAAAGCACTGCCTTGAACGTCGTGATAAATTTCTTTTCCTGTATTCGGATCTACTTTCACCCGATTACGAATTAATTCTGAGATAACCTCGCCATCTTCTTTGTCAATGCCTAGTGATAACCCAATGTTATCCGCGATTGACTCAGCTTTTTGAGCGGCGCTTTTTTCTGCAAATTCAGTTGTTACGTTTTGCCGCTCTTCTTCACGAACTCGCTTTTCTAAATCTAACATTTGTTCTTGATAGCGCTTTTCGATTGCATCAACGTCTTTATTGTTTTTAGCATCTTCTAGCGCTTTAGCTTTTGCGGCCTCAATCTTTTCAGCTTGACTCGCCTCAAACTCGCTTAATTTTGTCTGTGTTTCGTTAAACTTATTTCGATATTCTTCTTTTTCAGCTTTCGCATTCTTCATCGAATTGTATAACGCAACACTTCCTTTATCTGCATAACCTTTTTTACCATCTAGCTCGTGTTCAACAAATTGTTCACGCATACTTTCTGGTAATGTTTCTAAATCTTCTACAAACATAATCACTGACCTGTTTTGGTTTAAATTTGCGACACTGCCACATTTAACTCCTATAATACAACTGGTCAGACCACTATGCAAGTAAGCGTGTGCTATAGTTGGTTTTTAATGTTTGGTTGGAGAGAATTATGATATATAGATTAGACGAGATCGTACAAACACCAAAAAAAGATAAATTTGGTGTCAATAGGACTGGACGTGTCGTTGATATAAGCTATAGGCACATAGACACATTTACTAAATGCATAGTCTTAAAGATAGAAACTGATTTTGGATTTTATTTTTTCACAGCTGAAGAACTTGATGATGTTAACTAATGGTTTACAAATGACCTGCTACATATCAAAACAAATAGCCATACACTGCGACGAGCCAAAGCCGTTAATATGTCCTAATTGCGGAAGTGAGCACGGTACTATTAACAACGCAGGAGATCGACTCGAATGTGACTGCGGCTCATCGTTTTGGTTGGATGACCTAGATTAATTGAGGGGGATTAGTGGGTAGCGGACTAAACAGAAAAACAAGAAAAGTCGCATTAACAGAAGAGCAAAAGCGATTTTTGTTAGAAAATTCTAAAAAATACACTGTCGACGAACTGTGTGAAATGATGGGCTTAAAGCCCGTTAAAATCATGAGCGAATGTTCGCGTATCGGGTGTGGGTATATGACGAGGAGGAAGTAAAATGAAAATAAACAGAGCTTGGGCTATGCCAAATAAAAATACATTTAGCATAAAGCCGATAAATGAACTAATACAGCGATATATAAATGACCGAGTTTCAATATCAATAGACCCTTTTGCAAATACAAATAGGTTGGCTAGGTTTTGTAATGACTTAGATCCGCAGTATGGCACAGAATTTTGTATGGATGCTTTAGATTTTTTAAAATCATTTGATGACAATAGTGTCGATCTTGTCTTGTTTGATCCTCCATATAGTCCAAGACAAGTTAGTGAATGTTATAAATCATTAGATGTGACAGTAAATATACAGACAACACAAGCCAGTTTTTGGGGTAATATGAAAAAGGAGATAGAAAGAATTACCATGAGCAATGGAATAGTAATTACTTTCGGATGGAATAGCGGCGGCATAGGGAAAACAAAAGGATTTAAAATAAAAGAAATATTAATGGTTGCGCATGGGGGTTGGCATAACGACACCATATGCACAGTAGAGGTTAAGGATTAAAACCCTAACCATCAACAGGCGGCAAGTTCAAATTGCCGCCATCATTTTCTAGCTCTGCAATGGTGTCTTCAGCATCTTGAATATCCCAACCTCCATCAGCTAACTGTTTGGCAACTTGATCACGAGTTCTTACGCCGTTGTTGTAAAGCTCGAGCAATACTTTAACTTCTTCCACTTGCATTTTAGGTGTTGCAAAGTCGCGAGGCAGTGTGACAACAGCTTGATCGTACTGGTGAACTTCTTCTGGAGAAACCAACCCTTCGAACATAGCACAATAAGCTAATAGCTTTTCAAGGCCGTTCTCGACGCTTGTCGCAATCGTATCAAGTAAAGCGTTTTGTGATGTGGCAACAATATTAGCCTCTGTAGCTGTCATATTGCTAGCCTCCGCACCACTCTTGCCGCCCATTTCAGCTACTTGCTTTTTAGATTGTTCAAAGTACCAGTGGAAATCTTCCATTTCAGCTTGTGCGCTAACAACGTCAACTTCTACATTGTTTGGCAATCCATTCATCGAGTAAGGACCCGACTCTATATTGTCGCGACCGTTAACTTCTTCGAATAAATCTTTATCACCTGTTCGCCAGCCTTTCGTGTAAGTTGTTGGCAATAAAGCTTTTTGGCATTCTTTATACAATGCGCTTGTTCTGTACCGATATAAAACTTTGTCGCTGATACCGTAAAGATAGCCGAGTGAACAAGGAAGCTTACCTGGTTGTGTTTCTTCGTCAGCGATAATGTCACCCGGGATAAACTTTAGCGGCTTACCGTTAACTAGATGATAATTTCTATCACCTAAAACACCGTCACCATTAGCGCCATAAACAATCTTTTGCTGGTAGTAATCGCCGTTATCGTCAAGTGCCAAAATGAGATAGCTTTGCACTTCTTGCGCAACATAATTGGTTGAGTCGAACACCTCGCCGCGCTCAAGCAGCATGATAAACGATAACTGCATAGCGCCATTGATGCGCGTAAAGTTCCAGTTGACGATGTTTTCACGAGAATATAACTTAGCAACCGCTTTTGGGTTAAGCGCCTTTAAATCTGCCAAGCTAATACTATCAAGATTAATTCCGCTTAAACCTTGATAATCAGCCAGCCAAAACTTAAATTTAACTTGCAGCACATCATTAACGATTGATTCTGCGATATTTTTTAGTGATGCGCCGTCACCGTCCATATCGTCGAGCATGTAATTTAGCTTGTCTGGCAATTCAGCAGTGATGTCATCAAGTCGCATCTTACCGATTAATTCACGGCGCGTATCGTCAGTGTCGTTATCGAACTCAGCATTTAAAATATAATCATCGTAACGGGCTATTGCTCGTTTAGATGTCGTATCAGTTTGCGATGGATGTGGCAAATACTTATAGCGCTCACGTTTAACCTTGTTAGCGCCCTCAACACAATCACGTACTTGCTCAATAGCTTTAATAGAGTAATTATAATTTTCGTGGGTGTTAACGCGAATACCGTTAATGCTATTAGTTGTCATCGTAGAGCGCCTTAAATTCAATTACTCTAATTGTAAGGCTTTTGTTGTATTGGTTCAACTGGTCGGAGTTGTTGTTCGCTATTTATGTGTTAAGGTTGGTTTAGGAAATAACTAAGGAGTCAAAAAAATGACAATCCCATACGAACTATTACTGGAAGCTAACGCCAAAGTAACCAAAGAAACAAAAAAGCGCAGACTTAGCGAGCGCGAGCAAAAAGCGCGCTCAATTAAACAACGATTAGACCAACTGAAATTAAAACGTGAATTAATGGAGATAGAAAATGAGCACAGCTAAAAAGATTGAAGAACTACGCGCAAAGATTGATGAATTAGAAGCGCAGTTGAAAGCAGAACAAGATCCGATGTTTGATGATATTTATGTTGGTGATGATTATCTTTTTATATGTAGTCGTTTCAATGTATCGTTGAGTAATCATATAGGGCACGAGTTAGACGAAGAAAAACTAAAAATCGCAAACGCCTTCAAAGACAAAAAACAAGCACAAGCCTGTGCTGATTATTTAAAAGATCGATTTTGGTTTATCAGGAAAGCAGTTGAGTTTGCTGATGAGTATGAGTTTAAGCGTAGAAATAGAAATTATTATGTTTTTTATAATACTGGCGAAAACAAGTGGGGTTATGATCTCAATGACGATTTTAATGGAGGCTCTATCTACATGACTGAACAAAACGCCACTAAATTCTGTGAATGGCTAAACAAGCATAAGCCAGAGGGGTTTTAGTATGATCACTATAAAACCAAAACTGTCCGAAGAATCATTTGAGGTAGGTGAATATTATGCTTATCCTAAATTCAGGAATTGCGAAGATAATTTAAGGTTTTATTATGAGCCAGATAATGCCCAACAAAATGCTTTTATAGAAATGGTAAAAGATAAAAGCATGATTTGTGATATTGAGATTGAAATAGAGCGCGATATGATTCTGAATATAAGTGCCTTTGTTAATTTTGTGAAAATATCATGGGAAGTCGACAACTGCGCATATGTAGAGCTTGAAGTTATTATTCCACCCCAACACGCCTAGCAATAATAGGGTGGCGCTTGATAATCTCGTCAAGCGATAATGGGTTGCCGTTAATGTCACTAAACTGCTTTAACGTCAATCCACCCTCTTTAAATAGTTTAAACCTCTTAGCGCCTAGCGTATCTTTAATATAATAATCTGGCTGTTCGCGTAGCCACTTATCAAGAGGTGTATTCGCGGCTATCTGCTCAGGCGTGAAGATGTTCTTGTCTTTTTTGCCGCGGTATCTTACTTGGCTTTTAGTTCGCAACCTTGATTTTCTTTCGTTGAATGCTTCCTCGCCACTTTCTTTAGCGCCTAAAGCCGCGCGTGTGCCAACTGGATCTAATCCTTTTGGCACGGCTATACGTCTTGTGCGGCAATTGTGAACAACAATATTATCAATTAGATAAGTGTTATCATCTTCAACCTCTAAGTTGTAAACGTCCTTGTTATATTCTACAATTGAAATGTCACTTACAATTGAGGTATTCCAATTATGTTTAAAGGTAGCGATCTTACCAACAAAGATTTCTTTCACTCTTTTCTTAAAGAACACAACCACATTAGAAGAAAAACACTTCGCGCTATCGAGCGCGAATTTAATCTTGCTAACGGAACTATGAGTAGATGGTGCCGAGTGCATGACATTAAACCTCTTAGTAAGTCCGAGGCTGCTAGAGAGGCTGCAAAAATTAAGGTGTCTAATGGTTTGTGTGTTGGCTCTAACCATTGGGCTTATGGTATGACCAAGAAAACCTCCGAAATTCATGCTAGGCATTCTGAAAGGATGGCTAGCAACAACCCTGTCCATAACCCCAAGACTAAAGCAAAGATCTTGGCAACTATGAGAGATATTTACAGGGAAACAAAAGTTTTTGGCGAAGAATCTTTCAAGGAGTTCTTTGGCGATTCCTTTTTTATCCATCAATATATTATTGGAGATTCCATTAGGGATTTTGTCAATGTCGAGAACAAGATCGTTGTCGAGATCGATGGAAGAGGCCACGCTTCCAGATTCGAAAGCGACCTTAGTAAAGACCTCTTCGCTATCGAACAAGGATGGGTAATCATACGGGTTAGCTTCGACAACAGGCGACCTATTAGTGATTGGACTTTTCTCTCCGTAGTACTCAAAAAGATGATCCCCAACTTTGATTTCATCGGCTCTGACCCATCCAGCCCCATCAAGAAGTACAGGATGCTCATCCGTAACTCTGATTTCCCTACCGGATTTAAAACGAATAACCCTTATGACGCTAGAATCGTTAGACTTTCTCATAACAGTTAATACTTTTTTAAATCTACCTTTATGAGTTAAAACCTCATCACCAACGGCAACTTCCTCTATCGGTTTGTTGCCGTTTTTAGTTAAAACCCTTTCACCTTCCGCGACAGCATTGAAATGCAACGGAGGGCGTGGTGCTTTTAGATCGTTAACTGAAAACCTACGCGACTTTTCATTCATTGTGCTGATTGACTGACAAATATTTGACGTTCTTGAATCAAATACTATGACATAGAAATACTCATCAAGAACATCTTTATTATCGTTTATCATAGCTTCGTTAGCTGCTGCTGCATAATGCTGATAACCAGTACGAGCTAATGCCTCTGCTTCACGTTTTAGCACACCATCAAACGTTGTGCGAATATCGCGTGACATTTCGTTAATAGTTGCGCCGCGAGAATACCCGGTCTTAACAATGCCGTTAATCGCACGTTTACGGCTATCTAAATTAGCATGATAAAACTCTGACCATGTACCAGCATTAACGCGCTTACCACTTTCTAGTGACATTAACGCGTTGTTAACGTATGAAGCTATTTTCTTTTCTGCTGGCGTTGATAGCTTGCTAGCAATAGCGGCACCGATAAATTGAGCTTGCCATTGTGCTTCGTAGGTTGCGAGGGGCAACAAAGACTCATTAGTCATTGTTAACCAACCACCGTTATCCTCGATAGCTTTATTGATCGCAACTAATACTCTATTGAGTTGAGCTTTGGTTGTGATTGATTCTTCAGCCTGGAGTAATTGACGAATAGCTTTGTAGGTGTCAACTAATGACGGATAAACATACGAGTTTATGCCGCCACTAGCTAAGCGATTGATATATAATTCGTGTTGCAGGAATTCATCGAGGTTTAGAGCCATTTATGCGCCACTGCCACCTTCACTCATAATTCTATCTCCTTCAAATAAGCCTTTGCAATAATGCGAGATAGCTCTTTATCTTCTTTCTGCCCGTTAGCTATTTGCCTGATGGATAAAACAGGTACGACATGTACCTGTTTATCTTCAGTTATAACCACGAGAGGCTGTTGTTCGCTTAGGTTAACAGTCATCTAAAAACAACTGTCAACCACTACTAAAATAACAGTTTTACAATCACTTCTACCGCCGCTAGTCGTCCACTCGTACTCAATTTGTGACCCACCAGACGCTAATGCGGTCAAAGACACGCCAATAACATTATCTGTAACGCCAGAGCTGTTTTTCTGAACAGTAACACCATCGACGATAACATTGTGAGTAGATATTGTCTCAGCGCCTAACCAAGCACTATCAACCGTGTAAGTGTAAGTATCGGTATTGCCAACAGATAAGCGCTTTTCGAATATCTCAGCCATTTCAAAGCCTATGCGTTAGTTGTTACTGTTACAGCGCCGCTAGCGTTAACTGTCAACGTGAAGCCTTGAGTTAAATCAACAGGTGTTGTGCCGTCAGTTGTTAAATCTGTAACGCGCAAAGCATCATCAGCGACGCTAGTATCGTTAACTATCACCAAGCAACAAGCATCTGTAGGATTACCAGCGTTTGCGGCAAATGTTACGTCATCAAAATCTAACGTACTTACTGCTCCTGTACGAGACCATGTAACACCTGTTAATGCGGTTTTTCCTGCATAGTTACCACCAACTGTCGCGCCTGTAAAGCTTGCAAGGTTTGGTGTTGCTGCATTTGCGTCGATAGATACGTATGTGTTTGTTACTAAAACCCAGCTGAACGTGTCCGTACTATTGTTGTACGCGCCGTTTCCAGATTTCAAGTCGTATTCTGCGAACTTCTTCGCGTCACCTTGAGCCATGTTATTAACCTCAATTTATTTAATGTTTATAGTTTATATTAACCATTTATGTTTGTCGATAAAGCTGGCGCTGTGATGTTTGTTGATAATGCGATTGCTGTGATGTTTGTTTCGCTCACAACAGTAAAATCAAACGCGCCTATCTGAATAAAATCATTATTAACTACCGATAAACTATTGATAGTTGAATCATTGACGATCAACTCACCAAATAAAATAATGCTGTCGATATTTACTATCGAGCTTGTGTTAGATGTTTGCTCGCTTATGTTAAAAGCGCCAACTGTCAATATACTGTCGTTATTAGCAGAAGAGCTTGAATTTGTGGCTGAATCGCTAATATTAACTGTCGAAGCAAAACTAATTGTATCGTTATTGCATATTGATTGGCTGTTAGTTGAGCTATCATCAATTAAAAAAGCACCACCTGATATAACATCAGCATTTACATTGCTATTTGAATTTGTTGTCGAATCGTTTATTAATACGGTCGATGACAACGAAATATTATCGTTGTTAACTATCGATGATGAATTATTAGCGCCGTCATTAATTGATACTGATCCGCTTACCCATATATTAGGAGACTGCCATACATTTACGCTCACACTGTCACACCTTCAATATAAGCACCATTAGAACTTGGGTCTAACCCATCATCAACATAACCTTTTATTCGTGATCCTGACACTATCGGTAGCGATTGACTGCCTGTTTCGCTAGTGTATGTTATGCTACCCCTAAACAATCTATTACCATTTTCATCATCTAATACTGTCGTAAATGAACCATCTGTCATTCCAGTTATAGACAAATTCAATATTGAACTAAAGAATGCAGCATCAATGCCATTAAACAACGCAGACGCGACATTCGCTGTATCTACATCTGCTTCGTAATGAACTCCAGTGAATACCGCGGACATATCAACGTATTCTAATGCGTTAGAGTTTGTTGATACTATATCCTGCATCCACTGGTTTACATTCGTACCGTTGGCTTGTGCTATCCCGCATATTACGCTGCCCTTTCCTGTTAACGTAGCTAACTGGTCTATGACTGCATTATATTGTGTTTTAAATGTAGCTTCTATGGTTCCTGTATCTGCGTCTGTTTCCCCTATCCAAGAGCAAACACCCTCAACGTCATTACCTCCAGAGTTAGTTAAATAATCTAACATACGATTATTGAATGTCCCTCCAGTCTGCCACTGCGAAAGAGCTGTACTTCCCTGTGCTACACCAATAAAACCCACAGGTATGGATTTATCTGCCACTAATAAATTAGCTAGGATTGGAAATAATGAACCTGATGAGGTTGCCGTATCAAACGGATCTCCGCCTATTTGCCATGCGTCATTTGTAACAGTGTATTTATGAAAAAATCCTGCTGCCCCAGTATAAGTTTGTGCGTTTGTCGCTCTACCAGAAAAGTTGCTTTGCCCCCAAAATAAAAACTTAGCACCTATAGCTATATTTGGCTGAGTAGACGTTACGCTAACATCATTGACAAATCTAACTACCAAATCACCATTGCCGACATCTTGCGCTGCTAATGTTCCACTATATGTTCCGCCTGAGGGGGCAGCATCAATTGTGGCAAACGCGCCGCCGTTAAAACTAGCTTCTATCGCTGTTGGTACTACCGCTCCGCTGTATGTACCATTAATAATAATATCTGCTTTGTTTGTTGCTACAGTTCTGCCAATAAAGGTAAATTCAGCAGGATTTATAATTGCGATAACATTAGCCACTGTTAGCTGCAACCCTATGTTAGTCCCACCAGTGCCTGTACCATCTAATAACCCGCCAGTTTTAGAAGTCCATATATCATTAACAGTATCGGTAAAATCAGCGGTAGTAACACCCGTTACCGCTCCAGAACCATGAGCTGTGGCATCACCAGACGCACAACTTAATAATGTTGCGCTTGTACCCTCGTAGTCCTTAACACCATTACCATAACAAACTGTAGAATCGTGAGTATTATTTGCTTTTTCGGTTATACCGCCGTGAAAAGTTGAATTTGTAGTATTGCAACCCTCAATAACACAATGTTTTGTCGTAAATCCGTCACCATTAGACCACAAACCTGATTTAGTGGAACCTGTAATATGACAGTTCTCGAAATGGTATAAAGCTGTGTTACTAGATCGACCCCTGATTGCAGACTCACCACCAACAATTTTACATTCGTAAAATTCAGCGTCTTGGTCTGCGAATATATCAACACCTATTGGATTGTCTGGATTGTCTGGATTAGAAGGCGAAACTGAGGTGGATTCTATCTCGAACCCTCTCGTGATGAATTTACTAGTAGTCCTGTTGTATAGAGCAAAACCGCTAGATGCGGTTATTTTTATGTGTGCTGCTGCTGGATTATCGAAATTGTATGCTACTCCACTAGCTGCTCTTAGCTCTGCACCTCCACTGTTTGCTTTAGCAGCTAAAGTTGCTACAGATATAGTGCCTGAGTCTACATACTCACCAATGTAGCGATTACCGTCATCTAATACGGCGTTAGCCCACCATAATTCAATGGTTTCGTAATCCTGTCCGACACCAATTGTGTTAATAATATCTGCCATTACTTTTTAAATCCTGATAGTTAATTACTGATAGAATACCAAAAAAAAGCCAACTTAAAAAGCTGGCTAATTATTTTCGCTCATAATATATCTTATCAAAGCCAAGTGATTTAGCAAACCGCTGCAATTCTCTAAATTCTGATATTTTTAAATGCTTTCCACTTAACAGTTCAAAGTAAAACTTCCCTGCTGATATCCTTGCGACAACCGAAGCAGTGAATGGCTCGCCATGTTTATTTAGTCTCCTGAAGTACAACTCTTTAACCTCTACCGACCAATGCTCGAGTTGGGTTATATGTTTCATGTTAGTTGTAATTAACGTGGGTTGATGGTGATGTATCTTTAGCTGTTAGTCTGTAACGTAAAGCATCATAATCGTGATCTTCTTGATCGGTATCAATATCATCAGGTTTTTTAGTGTCTCTTGATAATATAGGAAAGCGCGAAATAATACCGCGAACATTCTCGAAGAAATAAAGCGCTGGACGCTCTGGCAAACCACTTTCATTGTCTTTAGCCTCAAGAGCCGCTTCCAGCATTTCACATATGAGTGATGCACCAATAAGCCTTGAACCTGGTCTTTTATCAGATAGTGTCCATGTTACTCCTTGGTCAGCCATTTTATCGGCGATACTTATCTGATCGTCATCAGGGTTATTTATTGCATTATCTGCCGGGCCTGCAAAAACTCTTTTTGAAACTATACCCGGTAATATATTGCATTGACCTTTAAATTTAAAGGGTTCGTCAACTTCCTCACCAAGGAATCGCCTATCAACCCACTTAACCATTTTTGCAACGTTGGTTGAAGACATGTTAAGTCCTTTGTTTAGCTCATCAGGTGAGCAACCGTAAAGCTCGCCAATAACAAACACAGTGCCTCTTGGTGGGCAGAATCCGTACTCGTTTTCTGTTCCGTCTGCCTCTGCAAACCATAAATTACTAAAAGGCTTTGATTCACCCCAATCGTGCGAGCGATCGACGCGCCATGTTTTAGGTATTTTAAATGGCTTGACTATGTGAACTTTACTATCCCATAGGTGATCGAACCTTCCGCCGCTAGTAACATCCCACGAACCATCAACCCACGCGGCGCGTTTATTCGGGTCTTTGATCGCCATTAGGTTAGCGATGTATTTTTTATCTAAGTATTTATTCTCACGCCAAGAGCCATGTATAGCAACGCGCGTTAGCGTTACATCTTCCTCGACATCGGTCGCAGGGTTTATAACCTTTGTTACTGTTCTGTATATTTTGCCGCGACCGATAACATCAATAAATCTGCGCTTAACCCAGTTGTGCCCAACTCCAAAAGGGTTAGTGGTTGAAAAGCACTCTAGTGGTATTGGTGGAAGCAATGACCCATCAGGTAAAGGGTAATCTTCAGGTCTAAACGATGAACGCATACATGAGAACATCGACTCATAGAATTCCGCATCAGGACGCTTAGTTAATTCGTTGTGCCCCACGAACGGGAATTCTTGACCGTGATAATTCCAATAACCATCAGCCTTTTGCTCGTAACGAAAAAGCAACTCTTCACCTGTCGGCCA
>JBNKXM010000002.1:0-23719 GCA_050300315.1 Thalassotalea sp.
GGAACTTGCGCTTGCCTCGGGCTTATTTGTTGAAGCACTTACGCAAGCGTGTCGAAAGTAATGGCAGTATTAACGCATTTGATCAAATGCCTGCTGACATAGCCAAGAGTGCTCATTTGCTAAATCTAATATCACGTCAAAATGATTGCGATCAGCAATTTCATTGCACGGTGTCGTTACGCCAATCGCGCTTAGCTGCTCTATTAGGGCTAAGCTTTGGCGTTTAAATTCCGTCGTTTCATTTGCACCGTAAGCTAAGGTAATTTGGCAGTGAGCGAGTAGTGATTGTTCAAGCGTCATTAATAACGGGCTGTTATTTTCGATTTCTTGCGCGGTTAATTGTAACGGCTCATTAATATAGGTTTGTGCGATAGGGCTAAGATCATAAACACCACTGACCGCGCAAATTCCTTTGATAAACGACTGCTCGATATCCGCATAGCGCATCCAGTCGGTTAACGCCATCATCATCACTAAATGACCACCGGCGGAGCTACCCGAGAGATAGATTTGCTCGCGGTGATAACCGTAACATTCTGCATTTTGGTACAGCCATAATAATGCGCGACGACACTGCTCGACTATCTCAGTTAACGTTACCTTAGGGGCTAAGCCATAATTAAGTGCTGCAAAATGATAGCCGTGCTGCTGAAAATTATTTGCGGCAAAGCACGACTCATCCTTGGTTAACTCTTGCCAGTAGCCGCCGTGAATATAGACATGAAGTTTTTGCTGAGACTTTACATGTTCAAACGGCATAAATAGATCAAGTCGCTCATCAGGTGTTTGACCATAGCTGAGATCACAATGAACACTATTGTGTTGCTTAGCATAGCTCAATGCCGAATGACTTTGCTTAATATATTGCTCAAGATAAACCGTGATATCTTCAACACAGCTACTGGGTGAATATTCTCGCTCTAGGGTGGCTAAATCAAAATTTCGGTACATAAGGCTATCTTTCGCTTTGTTAGTCATTAGCAAATGCTGGTGTTTATGTTTGGTGATATCACTATACGGGGTCAATTTCAAAAAAGAAGTTCAAATGATTTATGATAATGATTCATTAATCTGATGAATCATACCACTCGTCGTGTTTGCTAATAATATACGGTATATTTTTCTGACGGTACGATAAACTTATGCTATAAGATATTGTTAACATTTTTGTCACATCTCAATGTTGATATTGACAAAACGCGTCCTAGAGAAAAATTATAAGGTTAGTTACACCATGAATTTAGTAAAGTCTAAACTTAGCCATGCGTTGACGGTTGCTATTGCTACTTCAGCGATTGCGTTAACTGCTTGTGAAAAAAATGTCGCTACCGCGCCGCAGAGTACTTCAGCTGTTGAGACTAAGCAGCCAATGCGTACCATGACTCGTCAGGCAAGCGAATCTTTGTATGAAGATTACGCCAAAATGCGCGCTCAACAAGTGAGCAATGTATCGTATAACCTGCAAGTGACAATTGACAACAAACTTGAGACATTTTCAGGCGTTACAGATCTACATTTTGATTTGGCAAACAATAATCAAAATGATTTAACGATTGATTTTGACGAAGGTACAGTCAATAGCGTTAAAGTAAACGGTAAAGACGTTAAATTTAACTATGAAAAGTGGTTTATTACTATTCCTGCTAGCGAGTTATCAGCAGGAAAAACCACAGTAACCGTTGATTATCAACGTCCTTATTCTACCGATGGCTCTGGTCTTCATCGTTTTGTTGATCCAGAAAATGGCGAAGTGTATTTATATACTGACTTTGAACCTTATGACGCCAATCGTTTATTCCCTCATTTCGATCAGCCTGATTTAAAAGCTAGCTACACCATGCAAGTAACTGCACCAGCTCATTGGCAAGTGATCAGTGCTGTTCGTGAAGATAATATTGAACAACAGGGGGATACGAAAATCTGGCATTTCCCGGCATCAGCGAAGTTTTCATCTTATGTCTTCTCTTTACATGCTGGTAACTATGAGGTTTGGGAAGATAAGTTTGAAGACATTCCGTTGCGATTATTTGTTCGTCAAAGCTTGGCAAAATATGTAAAAACCGACGAGTGGTTTACGCCAACGAAACAGAGTTTTAAATTTTATAACGAATATTTTGGCGTGCGTTATCCTTTTGGTAAATATGACCAGATAGTTGCACCAGACTTTAACGCCGGAGCAATGGAAAACGTTGCTGCTGTTACCTTTAACGAAGGCTATATTGCTCGTGGTGATAAATCGACGCCTCAAAAGATGCAATTAGCGAATGTTATTGCGCATGAAATGGCACATATGTGGTTCGGTGATTTAGTGACCATGCGCTGGTGGAACGGTTTATGGTTAAACGAAAGTTTCGCTACGTACATGGCGAACTTAGAAATCAATAAAGCCAGCGATTTTGAAAACACTTGGGATGTCTTCTATTCAGGCACTAAACAGTGGGCTTACCAAAGTGACGACTCAGTTAACACCCATGCGATCGAGTTACCGGTTGAATCAACAGGTGTAGCGTTAACAAACTTTGACGGCATTACTTATGGTAAAGGCGCGTCAGTACTTAAACAGTTGCCTTATTATTTGGGTGAAGAAAACTTCCGTGTTGGTGTCAGTAATTACTTGAAAAAATTCTCATATAAAAACACTGAATTAGATGATTTTATTGGTGAATTAGGTAAGGCTGCAGGTAAAGATATGAGCCAATGGACGCAAGATTGGTTATATCATGCCGGACTAAATACCATTAAAGTGAATTATCAGTGTAGTGAAGGTAAAATCACTGAGTTGGCAATTGAGCAAACGGCAACAGCAGAATACCCAACCTTACGTGAACAACGTGTGCAAGTTGGCTTATACAATTATGCTGATGATGCGATGACTTTAACTACGGCAATACCTGTGATGTATAAAGGTGCAACGACGCAAGTTGATGAAGCGGTAGGTCAAACATGTCCTGATCTTGTTTATCCAAACGAAGCAGATTGGGGATTTGTTAAAGTGGATCTTGATGAAAAATCACTTGATTCACTACAAAAACACATCAATGCTATTGATAATACCACCACGCGCTTGATGTTATGGCAAAGCTTGGCAGATAGCGTACGTGACGCTAAATTGCCAGCCGACAAGTTTGTACATTTTGCGATTGCCAATATCGACGGTGAAAAAGACTACAACGTTGTTCGCAAAATTGCCAACAGCTTAGCAACAGCAGTGCGTTATTTATCAACAGCGACTCGTTTAGGTCAGAAAGATTACTCATCGCTTTATCAGGAAGTTGAAGATTTATACTTAAGCTTATTAGAGCAAGCTGATGCGGGTACCGATTTCCAAAAACTTTGGTTTAGTAGTTACGTATCAATGAGTAAATCAGATAAACATCTACAAAATTTACTTAATATCTTACAAGGTGAGAAATCTTTTGATGGTTTAACCATTGACCAAGACAAACGTTGGAATTTAGTGGCGCAATTAAATCGTTATCAATTTGCTAGCTACAGTGCCTTGCTTGATGCGGAAAAACAACGTGATAATTCTGACACAGGTGTGAAAAGTGCCATTTATGCGGAAGTTATTCGTCCTGATGCACAAGTAAAAGCGAAATGGTTTGATGTGCTAGTGAATAATCCTGACAATCTTAAATTGTCGACGTTACGCTTCATCATGTTTGGTTTGTTCCCATCAGAGCAACGCCAGCTAGAAGCGCCGTATAAAGAGAAAATTTTAGCGCACATTCCTAAATTGAATGCTGGCAGCGATTTAGGCTTATTAAGTGCGTTTGCCAATAGCATGATCCCAAGTGAATGTACTGTGGAAAGTGAACAAGAATTGGCTCAATCAGTTGAACAATATAAAGACATGAAACCACAAGTAGTGAAAACGGTAAAAGCGCGTCATCAAAACGTTGGTCGTTGCGTTAAGGCACTTAATTTATTGAAATAATTTGAGTTGTTATCTTTAGTTTGTCGCAAAAGGCTTCTTTATGAAGCCTTTTTTATTTGGTAACGTTTTACTTTGTACAGTGTGCCGTTGGCACGGCAGAAATAGATGTTTCGGCGGCGACTCTGACAGAGACACATGCAGTATTTTTGGCAAGTTGCTGCTTTTGAATTAATGTAAACTGGCCCATATCGTCATTATACAGTTGGTATTGATAAGCATCATTACTGCCTTCAAAGATAGCGGTAATTAGCCCACCAATGAGTGCACCCGCAATACCACCAGCAATCATCTCTTCTGAATTCCCATCAAGTTGTTCGAGTACGCCAGCGCTTGCGCCGATGATAGTGGCGGTTGGTACGTCAGAAGTTAGCTTGATTTTTTTTACGCTTTGTACAGAAGCGTAAAACTCTTGGATGATATGGTGTTGATCCGCTCGGTCTACACCTTGACTGGCACACCCACTAAGTATCAGTATTGCCAAAAGTAGTTTCTTCATTGTCGTTAATCTTATGCTGAATTTAATTGCTGTGCTGACTAGCATATTGGTTTAGCGAGCGATTAACTGTAGAAAGATCGTAGATTATTTGTCAATTTTTGTAAGCGCGGTGCGAATACCGCGCGTAATGATGAGTACTGGCAAGGTTATTCTGCGAGCAGAGAAAGGATTTCAGCTTGATATTGTTGTTGTTTTTTCTCTGTGAATCCAACGTGACTGCTGACGATTTTACCTTGTTTATTAATAATAAAACTGCTCGGCATACCTTTTAATTTAAAGGCTTTCGCTACGCTACCCTTAGCGTCAT
Organism: Thalassotalea sp.; assembly: GCA_050300315.1. Taxonomy (GTDB): domain Bacteria; phylum Pseudomonadota; class Gammaproteobacteria; order Enterobacterales; family Alteromonadaceae; genus JBNKXM01. Next base: position 4,741 of record JBNKXM010000002.1, read on the forward strand.
AAAATATGGGAAAGTTTGCCGGGGTTTCTTGAAGAAATTTTTCCGCTAATGCGGGCTCAGCATCTAGATTAACACTTAATACGGTAAAGTTTTTGTTGCCGTATTGGCTTTGCATATTATTCATCCAAGGAAAAGACTTTCGACATGGAACACACCAAGATGCCCAAAAATCGACATAAATCACTTGGCCTTTGTGACTGGCGACTAAGGCTTCAAATTGATCAAGTTTATCGTTGGCTTGGCTTTGAGCACAGCTAAAAACCAGTAAAGCGATTGTTATTATTCGGCTAAGGTGTTTCACGGGTGATCCTTAAATTGTTATTTATGCTGGTAGTTTACACCGATGTTTTATTAGGTGACATCGCATTATAAAAAGCGAGTATTAAAATAACCTTAAATAAATTTATAGTGTCATGCTTTATCGATAAAGATCACCAATAAACTTTGAATTGTAAGCTTATGACGCCTATAACTAATCAACATCACGTATTTTCTATGTAACAAAATATAATTACTGGGTTGTTAATCGCAGAAAAATGCGCTTCAATCGATTGTTAACTGACTGAGAAATCTATCTAACTTATGCTGGTATACGCATAACATTATTAAAAGTGGGCATTATGGATAAATCAATAACTATAAATGGTGAACAGTACGCTATCGATGTTGACAATGACATGCCGTTATTGTGGTTTTTACGGGATAGACTTGAAATTACAGGCACTAAATTTGGTTGTGGCGCAGGCTTATGCGGAGCCTGCACTGTGCATGTCGATGGTGTTGCAACGCGTTCTTGTGTTACCCCTGTTGGTGTACTCGCTGGCAAAACTATCACGACAATAGAGGGATTATCGGCGCATGGCGATCACCCGTTACAGAAAGCGTGGTTAGAGAATAATGTTCCACAATGCGGTTATTGTCAGGCTGGCCAGATCATGAATGCAGCTGGATTTTTGGCAACTAATCCTCGGCCAAGCGCAGAGGAAATCGATAATGCCATGCAAGGTAATATCTGTAGATGTGGCACTTATCAAAGGATCAAAAAAGCGATTGCCGATGCGGCAGATGAATTGGCAAGGGAGGTGTCATAATGACTATCGAGAATATGAATCGACGTGATTTTATTAAGGTATCTGGTTTAGCTACTGGTGGTTTGATGCTTGGCGTGGCAGCGCCAATGAAAGCAATGGCGTTTACTGGCGAACCAGATGTGTCAACGTTTAACCCTAATGCTTTTATTCATTTGCAAGAAAATGGTGATTTGATCCTTTATTGCGGTCGTTGCGAAATGGGACAAGGGATCAGTACCGCCTTGCCAGCTGCGGTTGCCGATGAAATGGACGCCGATTGGTCGAGGGTGACGGTTAAGCAAGGCGATGCCGATGAAAAATATGGCTCTCAAGCAACGGGAGGGTCAGCAAGTATTCGTACTATGTATGTACCAATGCGAGAAGCTGGTGCAGCGGCTAAACTAATGCTGATTGCTGCCGCAGCAAAAGTGTGGAAAGTTAATGCGGATCAATGTCGCGCTGAAAATCATTATGTCTATAACAAGAGCACCAATCAAAAGCTGTCTTATGGTCAGCTGGCAAGCCTTGCTGCGATGCAAAACGTCCCTGAAAAACCACAATTAAAAACAAAATCACAATATAACTATATAGGTAAAGCATTGCCTCGACATGATCAAGGGCAAGTGGTTGTAGGTAAACGCATCTACGGTGTTGATACAAAAATACCTGGTTTAAAGTACGCCGCTATTACGCATTGTCCCGTTCTTGGCGGCAAGCTTAAATCGCTAGAAAAAACCGAGGCGCTAGCGATGAAGGGAGTAATCGACGTAGTCGAGATCCCACGTTTTGAAGTGCCTTATGGTTCGATTGGTGGTGTTGCTGTGGTTGCCGATAATACTTGGACTGCTCAACAGGCGCTGAAAAAGCTGAAAATCGATTGGGATCTAGGTGAAAATGCGAGCTATAACACAGCCGCTTATAAGCAACAGCTAGTGAATAATGTTGAAAAGCCGGCGGAATTAGCAACAGAGCGTGGTGATCTTAACAGTGCATTTGCTAATGCCGCACAAACCTTTAAGGCAACTTATACCGGTGGACATTTATCGCATTCACCGATGGAGCCTAATGCTAGTGTGGTTTATGTTGAGAAAGACAAATGTGAAGTGTGGGCGGCAACGCAAGCTCCAAAAGCGATTCAACAAGTATTAGGTCAGTATCTAAAGCGAGAGCCTAAAGATATTATTGTTCATGTCACTATGGCTGGTGGCGCGTTTGGTCGCAAATTCAAATGTGATTACGTTCAAGAAGCGGCGGCTATATCGTTAAAAATTGGTGCGCCAGTACAGTTAACCTGGTCGCGTGAAGAAGATATGAGAACAGGCTTTTATCATTCTATTAGCGCGCAGCACATCGAAGCATCGTTAGACGCAGACGGTCAGGTTACAGGTTGGTTGCACAGAACTGCATTTCCACCAATCGCGTCATTATTTAATCCTGCGGTTGAAAAGCCGCGCAAAGAAGATCTATATTCGGTGGATAATTATCCATTTGGATTGCCTAATTTTCGCAGTGAAATAGGTGACGCGAAAGCGCATACCCGTATTGGTTGGTATCGCGCAGTTTATGCGATTTTTTATGGTTTCTCATTTAGTACCTTTGCTGATGAGTTAGCGTATAAGGCCGGAAAAGATCCACTAACTTTTGTTAATCAGCTCTATGATGCGAATACCAATCCTGAACAACAAGAGCAAGTTGAACGCTCAAAAAATGCCTTAAAGTTGGCAGCCGAGAAATCCGGTTGGTTTGAACGAGCTAACTTACCGAAAGGGCAAGGTATAGGATTAGCAGTGCACTTTAGCTTTCAAAGTTATGTTGCGATGGCGGTGCGTGTGGAATCCGATGGTGACAACATCAAAGTATTACAAGTAGATGCGGTGATTGACTGTGGTCAAGTACTGAATCGTGACGGTGCAACCGCGCAAATGGAAGGTGCGGTGGTGATGGGGATGTCATTGGCGTTAAGTACCGAAATCACCTTTAGAGATGGCGCAGTGGTTAATTCAAACTTTCATAATTATCCCGTGATGCGTATCAGTGATATGCCGCATGTCAATGTTCATATTGTTGAATCGGATCATGAGGCTACGGGACTAGGTGAGCCAGGAGTCGCACCATTCGCACCAGCGCTAAGTAACGCTGTATTCGCTGCATCCGGTAAACGCTATCGAGATCTGCCATTTAAGCCGATGTCAGTGTAACGAAAGAGGCTGTGTAAAAACAACTTAGCTTATCGCTAAGTTGTTTTTTGACTAGGACACGCCCTAGTTTACGGTAGTTTGTTAGTTGCATAGTTTATTGTTTTCGTTGTCTATTATATCTTTCGTAGTTTAGAATGAAGGCCTAGTTATTATCGTAAACAGGTAAATGTTATGTCATTTAAGGGCTTGGTGGGCTGTATTCTTTTGATGTCGGTGAGCGCAAACGCTTCAGAACTTTCAAAGTCTCAAGAAGATTGGCTGAAGAAAACCTTTAGTGATCAGCATGAAAAGTTACTACCTGTTGTTGCCGTTGCGGATATGTTTTTTGCCTGCAATCAACAACGAAAAACTGACGATCTTGATTATCAGGTAAAAACTTTGATCACGAAAATGGATCGTAATGAATTAGCACAGAAATTACGTCATTGTTTACAAGGTGAGTTACCAACGTCAGATACCGCATTAAATTTTGGCTTAATTGGCTGCTTCCATGAACAACTGCAACACTTGCCTGAAGACGATAGAAAAATTAAACAAAAGCTAGTTCGCCAAGCAATTGCTAAATTATCTAAGGCTGAACGTCAAAAAAGTTTTACTCAATGTGTGACTGATCAAGCGATTGGCTATTTGAAATAGCGGTTGTTTTTTTTGGTTGGGGGTCGTTAAAAGAGCTAGGTAAAATATCTACACCAACCCATTTCCCTATTTTGATGACAATCGGAATCGTAATCGGTGAAAAAGGTAATACCGCAAAGACGCCGATACCTACCCCTTTTAATACATCTAAAAACTGCTTATTCGCTAGCTTCATCTCTTCTGGTGTCGCCTGTCTAATGGTATAGCGACGGTATATTGCCAGCATTTCTTTGGTTTCATCTTTTTCTTGGCTGAGAGCAAGCTTTACGCGGATTAATTGGCGCTTAAGTTTGATGGTTTGACGCCGACGGCCAATTGAAATAGCGCGTTTCGGTGTTTTAAATAGATGGATCCATATTCTCATTCAACCATTCTACCCTACTTTTCGTAAGTTAAGCATTAAATGCTTTGTATAAAGTTGTAAATTGCCTGATTAATGATTTTCGGTTGATTGAGCACTGAGATAATGTTTATAGCAAGTTAGCCAATTAGAGCGTGTTGATCTTTGCTGTTCATTTTTGTACCTCAAAGATCAACACGCTCTAGTTAATGGAATGATATTTCTTTATTTAGTGACGAATGCTCAGATTTTGTTCATAGATAACTCGCTGAAAACTGAAATTTTATTTAAATTTGTGTGTTTTTAGAGATTAATTGTTAATTAATACACATTCTGGTCATACTTTAATGGCTCAGCTAGGCAAAAGTTAGTTTTTTTTCTTATAATCCTATAAGTTAAAATGTTCAATTCGTTAATACTTTGTAACAAAAGCGCCGAGTTTTACACGTAGTAATTTTTGTTAAATTTGCTACATATGCCGTATAGTAGCTACCAATCAAAAAATAAAGTAAAGGTGATATATGGGACACGAAACACCTAAGATATTAGTCGTAGATGACGATATGCGTTTAAGAGCCTTGCTTGAACGTTACTTAGTGGAACAAGGCTTTGTAGTACGCAGTGCGTCGAACTCTGAGCAGATGGATAGATTGTTAGAGCGAGAAAATTTTCACTTACTCGTTTTGGATTTGATGCTTCCCGGTGAAGATGGCTTATCTATTTGTCGTCGCTTACGCCAAAACTCAAATGACATACCAATTGTCATGTTAACGGCAAAAGGCGATGAGGTTGATCGCATTATTGGTTTGGAACTAGGTGCAGATGATTACATGCCAAAACCATTTAACCCGCGTGAATTGTTAGCTCGGATCAAAGCGGTCTTGCGACGCCGAGTACAAGAAGCGCCTGGCGCACCGTCACAGGAAGAAAATATTATTGAATTTGGCGAGTATCAGCTTAACTTAGCAACACGAGAAATGTTAAAAGGCGATATCAATATGCCATTAACTAGTGGTGAATTTGCGGTACTCAAAGCATTGATCACTCATCCAAGGGAACCATTATCTCGGGACAAGTTGATGAACTTAGCTCGTGGCCGCGATTACTCAGCGTTAGAGCGTAGTATTGACGTGCAAGTTTCCCGTTTGCGTCGCATGCTTGAAGAAGATCCTGCAAAACCTAGATATATCCAAACGGTTTGGGGACTGGGTTATGTGTTTGTACCAGAAGGTAAGGCCGTTGCCTAAGCTGGTTGATACAATAATTTTATGAAAATATTGCCACGTAGTGCTTTTGGGCAAACGATTTTACTGATTGGCGTATTGTTATTAATAAACCAGGCGGTCTCACTTGTATCGATAATGGTTTATATTGTCCAGCCAAGCTCGCACCAAGTGGATCAATTATTGGCTAAACAGGTTCGCGTCGTCTTTATTGATGTACAAGAGCCTGTGTTAAGTCCCGCTATGGCGGTTGCTTTTCAACGAGAAACGGGTATTGGTGTTTACACGGAAGAAGATGCCTTACCGTTGGGATTAGCAGACGCTGTCTATTACGAATTTAAATCTCAAGTGATGTCTGATTTACTCGGTGGACCAGCTGAAGTACGCATTTCTCAAGGCGATGAATATTTATTTTGGATACGGCCACCGCAGGCTCCTAATTACTGGGTGAAAATTCCACTAACAGGTTTGGAAGAAGCTAACTATAGTCCGCTAATTATCGTTTTGATGATTTTAGGGGCGTTAAGTGTTATCGGGGGCTGGCTCTTTGTTCGTCAACTGAATCGACCATTAAAGGCATTGCAATTTGCGGCTCACGAAGTGGGGCGGGGGGATTTTCCTGAACCCTTAGTTGAGCGAGGTACCACAGAAATTGTCGCGGTGACCCAAGCTTTTAATCATATGTCTAAAGGCATTAAACAGCTAGAAGAAGATAGAAATTTGTTAATGGCGGGGATTTCCCACGATTTGCGCACGCCACTTACGCGAATTCGTTTGGCAACAGAAATGATGTCTAAACAAGACGAATTTTTGAAAGAAGGCATCGATGGTGATATCGATGATATGAACACTATTATCGACCAATTCATCGACTATATTCGCCACGATACCAAAGACAAGGCCGAACTTGATGATTTGAATGTTTTGCTTGCAGAAGCTGTACAAGCTGAATCGGTTTCTGGCCGAAATATTATTTTTGAAGGGGGAGACATCCCAAAAATTCCACTACGCTACGTTGCAATAAAACGTGTGGTTGCGAACCTGATTCAAAATGCACTGCGTTATACCACAGGGGATATAGTGATTACATCTGGGCAAGAAGCGTCCGGACGCTTTGTTTATTTTGATGTCTGCGATTCAGGGCCTGGGATCCCAGAAACAGATATCGAGCGTTTATTTCAGCCTTTTACCCAAGGAGATAAAGCGCGAGGCACGGAGGGAAGTGGCCTTGGACTTGCGATTATTAAAAGGATTGTTGATACTCATGGAGGACGGATTTTACTTTCAAATAGAAAAGATGGCGGTTTGTCGGCGAAGGTAATATTACCAGTTAAGTTTTAATTTAAACTCAGCCAAATACGTTATAAGGATATTTATGAAATTTGCCATAACAACGTTAATCGTGATGGTAATGACTACAGGATGTGTTGTCGTGCCAGCAATAGATGATGCTTACGTTAATCGCTGTGAAATATCCAGTGATAGAAAAATTTTAAAAATTGTTGATGTTGCCAAGGATACTAATAGTTACTATTCAATTTCTGGCATCTTGTTAACGCCGATCATAGTACCGATCACAGGCATTGTTTCTGGTAGTTATGTTGTCGTAAATAACATTTATCATTTAGGTGAAGAGAAGATCGTCTGTGGTCGCAGGCCTTCTGAAACTTAAGCTGCATTGACTGGACGTGTTATTTTATCACTCAAAGAAAAAGCCGAATAGTAAACTATTCGGCTTTTCGTATTTCTGTCAGGTACCTTGTTATAGTAACGGGCCCGCTTTCACTAATGACTTACCATTTTCTGTATCGGTAAATTTATGAAAATTATTAATGAATCTAGTTGCTAAATCAACCGCTTTGGTGTGCCATTGTGCACTGTCTTCATAGGTGTCACGCGGATCTAAAATATCACCTTCAACCCCAGCAACATGTGTCGGAATTTCTAAGTTAAATAGTGGCAACACTTGAGTTTGAGCTTCATCAATTGAACCATCTAAGATAGCGTCGATAATAGCGCGAGTGGCTTTGATTGAAATGCGTTTACCTGTACCATTCCATCCTGTATTGACAAGGTATGCTTCAGCACCTACTGCTTGCATACGGTCATTTAATACTTCGGCATATTTTGTTGGATGCAAGCTTAAGAACGCTGCACCAAAACAGCTTGAAAATGTTGGCGTTGGCTCTGTTATACCACGCTCTGTACCAGCTAATTTAGCGGTAAAGCCTGATAAAAAGTAATATTCAGTTTGCTCTGGCGTTAATTTAGCTACCGGTGGTAATACGCCAAAAGCATCGGCGGTTAAAAAGATAACTTTTTTCGCATGGCCTGCACGAGACACTGGTTTAACAATGTTATCGATATGATAAATCGGGTATGAAACACGGGTGTTTTCTGTGGTTGAGTTATCATCAAAGTCAATTTTACCATGCTCGTCAACGGTGACATTTTCAAGTAATGCGTCACGACGAATTGCATTGTAGATATCAGGTTCGTTTTCTTTACTTAGGTTGATGGTTTTAGCGTAACAGCCACCTTCAAAGTTAAATACGCCATTATCGTCCCAACCATGCTCATCATCACCAATAAGTTCACGTTTAGGGTCGGTTGAAAGCGTTGTTTTACCCGTACCAGATAAACCAAAAAATATTGCAACGTCACCGTCTTTACCAACGTTAGCGCTACAGTGCATTGAGGCGATGCCTTTTAATGGTAAAAGGTAGTTCATCATAGAGAACATGCCTTTTTTCATTTCGCCACCGTACCAAGTACCACCAATTAGCTGCATTTTTTCGGTTAAGTTAAATGCAACGAAATTCTCTGAGTGTAATCCTTGCTCTTGCCAGTTTGGATTAGTGGTTTTTGCACCGTTCATTACAACAAAATCAGGCTGATAATTTTCTAGCTCTTCATCGGTTGGACGAATAAACATGTTTTTAACAAAGTGCGCTTGCCATGCAACTTCTGTGATAAATCTAACTTTAAGACGAGTGTCTTCGTCAGCACCGCAAAACGTGTCAACCACAAATAAACGCTGCCCAGATAGTTGCTCTGTCACCAAAGATTTTAGGTGTTCCCAAGTTTCTTGGCTCATTGGCTTGTTGTCATTTTTGCCTTGATCTGACCACCAAACGGTATCACGGCTTACATCATCGCGGACGATGTATTTATCTTTAGGAGAACGACCTGTAAAAATACCAGTATTAACAGAGACCGCGCCGAGTTCCGTTTCAACACCTTTATCAAATCCTTGTAAATCAGCTCTTGTTTCTTCTGCAAATAACAGTTCGTATGAAGGGTTATAGACTATTTCCGCAGCGTTGCTAATACCATATGGTGATAGGTCGATGTTTTTTTGCAAAACGGTCATAACAAGTCAGCTCCTAAAGTATGACGTAAATTTAATAAATTGTGCGTGGCAATATTTAGGGCGCAATTCTAGGCGATTATAAAACAAAACGAAAGAAAAATTTGTTTCGGTTTGAAAGTTTTCATTATAACTTTCATTTATAGTGGTATTAAATATTGCATAAATACTCATTTAAAGTGAGCATTTCAATGCAGGGCAGAGTATATATGGAGATGATAAAAAAGCACTGAGGGTTAGAAATGTAAGAAATTAAACAACATTTAGCGAATTAAATCGCTAAATGTTTGTGTTAAGCGTAAAAAATTGTTCGAAACGAAAGAATTTTTCATCAGATGAAAATTACTGACGATTAGAATATTTCTTGTTCTTTTTCAGTTTTACTATTAAATATTTCATGGCTGTTATCTTTTTGAATATATTCTGTCGGCACGCTGTCAAGGGTAAAATATTCAAAGATACTACTGTTGTCGGTTTTTTTGGTTAACTTGCCTGTTTTTTTATCGATACGTACTGAAACGATATTTTCCGGCTGCACAAAAGGTTCTTCTGGTAAATCTGCCAGGGCTGTTTTCATAAATGAGATCCAAGCGGGCTGGGCTGATTTAGCGCCAAATTCTTTACCGGTAATTTGATTCACGGGTAAATTTTTATTGTATTTGGTGCTACCTAAATTGTGACTTGGATCATCAAAGCCAATCCATGATGTTGCGACAATACGACGACTAAACCCGGAAAACCATGCATCCTTTGCTTCGTTAGTTGTTCCTGTTTTTCCGGCAATATCTCTACGTTTTAGCGCGCGAGCACGAAAACCTGTGCCTTGCCATCCTGGTTTTTGAGACCAGTCTGAGCCCCAAATGACTTCATTCAATGCTTGAGTAATAAGAAACGCATTTTGTGCGCTAATCGCTCTTGGGGCTTTAATGAAAGAGAACTCTTTTGCTAATTGCTCTTCTTGTGTAGCTGCCGCATCCGTTGAAATGCTTGGTTGATGTGAAACTTGAGCGGTTAAATGACGATTATTTTCAAACTGGCTACAATCATCACATGCTATGGCTGGATTAGCTTGATAAACGATATTACCAAAAGAATCTTCTATTCTGTCAATGATATAGGGCTTTATCAAGAAGCCGCCGTTTGCAAAGGTTGCAAAGCCGGTTGCTACTTCAAGCGGAGTTAATGAAGCTGAACCCAATGCAAGCGATTCATCTTTAGGTAACTCGTCAGGCGCAAAACCAAATGATGCTAAATGGGGAATGATTTTACTTAAACCAACTTCTCTTAGTAACCTTACTGCAACAACGTTTTTAGATTGAGCTAATGCGCGTTTAACGCGAATTTCACCACTATAATTTTCAGGAGAGTTTTTCGGACGCCATACAACACCTGATTTTTGATCCCATTGATTAATCGGTACGTCATTAACCATCGACGCTAAGGTAAAGCCATTATCTAAGGCAGCAGAATATACAAATGGCTTAATATTAGAACCAACTTGACGTTTAGCTTGGGTAACGCGATTAAATTGCGATTGTTCGAAACTAAAGCCGCCGATAACAGCCTTAATTGCTCCGTCATCAGGTGATAACGCGACTAATGCTGAACTTGCGGATGGTAATTGACTTAGCTGATAACTCTCATTTTTCTTTTGCACATAAATTACGTCACCATAGTGCAATATTTCTTGAGCACTTTCAGGCGCAGGTCCTTGTTTATCGTCATTAATATATTCACGCGCCCATGACAATCCCTGCCAAGGGATAGTTGCAATTTCATTATCCGCGAGTGTTATCTCAACACTTTTGTCATTTACTTGTGTAACCACTGCAGGCAACAATGGTCGATATGCAACCGTTTGACTGAGCGCATTTTTGATCTCTAGTGGGGTCAGCGGTTCGGTTGTTGCGACATCCGTTTGAGATTGCATTAAGTTGTCAGTCGGTCTAAGCGCTCTTAACACGCCACGATAGCCATGTCTTTGGCTGTAGTTGAGTAAATTATCGAGTACGGATTGTTCAGCCGCTATTTGTAAATTAGCAGCGATAGTTGTAAATACTTTATAACCACCGGTATATGCTTGTTCTTTGCCGTAACGGGCGATCATTTCCTGATGGGCCATTTCTGCCGCGTAAGGTGCTTGTAATTCTATCTCTGCACCATGTTTTTCTGCAGTGATAGGGGCATTTAATGCTTGTTGATATTCTTGTTGTGTAATGTAATTAGTGACCAGCATACGTTGCAATACTACAGCTCGTCGTGCTTTTGCTCGATCAGGGCGACTGATAGGATTTAATGTTGACGGCGCTTTAGGTAATCCGGCAAGAACAGCTATTTGCGCTAGCGTTAACTCATCGAGATTTTTGTTGTAATAAACTTGAGCAGCTGCGCCAAAACCAAAGGCGCGGTGACCTAGCTCTATTTTATTTAGATAAAGTTCGAGGATTTCGTCTTTAGACAATAAGTGTTCTATATGAAATGCGGTAAATATTTCTTTTAATTTTCGAATATAAGTTTGTTCACGTGTTAGAAAAAAGTTACGAGCGACTTGCATCGTAATGGTACTTGCGCCACCTTTGTTTTGCCCAATGATCTGTCCAAAAATTGCGCGCATCATACCGATTGGATCAACACCGAAATGAGAATAAAAGCGATCGTCTTCTGTCGCCAAGATGGCATTAATCAATTGCTGCGGCATGTCTTTTAATGCGAGGGGAATGCGTTTTTTCTCACCGAATTGATTCATCAATTGACCGTCGGCACTATAAATTTTCATTGGTGTTTGCCATTGAATATTTTTAAGTGATTCGACACTTGGTAATTCACTGCGTATGCTAAGGTATATTCCAGCTAAGGAAATCGAGCCCAAAATAGCGAGAATAATGCCGAGTTTTAGAACTTTTTTGAAAGAAAACAAATTAAATGCTCAATAAAATTTAGAAAAATTGTTCATTACTACTAGTATATCCTTTAAAAGCATGTAATAAATGTATTTATATGGAAATTATATCTATATTATTATAATAAAATGATTTAGTAGGAAGTTATGCTGAAAAATCTTTGGAAAAAAAATGCCTCTGCCATCGTTGGAATCGATATCGGTTCTCATTCTGCGAAGGCGGTATTAATCAGCCAGGGCAATGATGGATATTCTTTGGAAGCAATAGCGACTGAGCTAATGCCAAGAGGAGCTATTGTTGATCGAGAAATTCAAGACATTGAAGCTGTAGGTAAAGTGATAGCGAAACTGCGTAGTAAGATAACTTCGTCTGTTTCCCAAGCCGCTGCTGCAGTCTCTGGACAAACAGTGATCACGAAAGTCATCTATATGGATGTCGCCTTAAGTGAACAAGAACTGGCGAGCCAAATTGAAATTGAAGCTGATAGCTTAATTCCGTATCCACTGGATGAAGTGAGTCTCGATTTTGAACGATTAGATGTTAATGAGTCCGATCCAACGAAAATTAATGTCTTGTTAAGTGCCGCGCGCACTGAATCGGTTGAAGCCCGTGTTTCCGCATTAGAAGCCGGGGGATTTCAGACGAAAGTCATTGATGTTGAATCATACGCTGTGAGTCGAGCTTATGATTTAATCTTACCTTTGTTGCCTGATGATGCGGTTGAGAAGACAGTCGCTATCGTTGATATTGGCGCCTTGATGACCTTGTTTTCCGTGACACAAGCGGGAAATAATATTTATAGTCGTGACCAGTTATTTGGTGGTGAGCAATACACCCGTTCAATTGTCTCTTATTATAATAAATCATTTGAAGATGCCGAAATTGCTAAAATCACTGGCGATTTGCCACCCAATTATACATTTGAAGTGTTAGCACCGTTTCACACGATTTTAGTGCAGCAGATAAGACGGGCAATCCAAATGTTTCTTACCTCAAGCGGCAAAGAAAAAATTGATTACTTGGTTGTTTCTGGTGGTTGTGCACAGGTTGAAGGTGTTCATGAGTTATTAAATGACGAACTAGGTATTCATACCGTGATTGCCAACCCATTCTCTCAGATGAAAATAGCGTCTTCTATTGATAAGCAAGAGCTAGAGAAAACGGCGTCTCAGTATATGGTAGCGGCCGGATTGGCGTTAAGGAGTTTTTCATCATGGCACATATAAACCTACTCCCATGGCGTGAAGAAGCCGAAAAAGCCAAACAAAGGGAATACTTTACGGTATTAACTGCGGTGGCTCTTTGTGCATTTGCGATTGTGTTCTTGGTTGGTCAGTTTTATCAAATGCGTATTGATGGACAAATTTCTCGCAATCAATACCTGAAAAACGAAATTCAATTACTTGATGCACGAATTAAAGAGATCAATTCGTTAAATGAGAAAAAAACAGAATTATTGAAACGAACCAGTGTAGTTGAGCAGCTACAGCGCAGCAGAAATGTAGGTACTCAAGTACTTGATGAAATTGCTAAAATAGTGCCTGCTGGCGTCTACTTAACTAAAATGGAGAAGCAAGGTAACAGTTTGCAACTTCTTGGTAAAAGTGAATCAAATAATCATTTAGCAAACATGATCCGTAAGATAGAAACGTCGGAACTGTTTACCGATGCTGTGCTTGAATCTATTACGTCAAACGATGCACAAAGTAAACTATTGAGTGACTTTAAAATGCGGGTTCGTATTAAAGGTTTAGTTGATAACAATGCAACTCAAGGAGCGAGCAAGTGAATATAGATTTTTCACAGTTTGATGACTTAGAGTTAAACAATATTGGCAATTGGCCACCATTAGCAAAAGGTGTATTTTCATTTTTTATTGCGGTTGTGGTCTTAGTGCTAGGTTATGTGACTCTTATTAGTGATAAATTAGTTCAACTAGATTCTGTGGTTGCTGAACAAGCTACATTAATGCAACAATATCAAGCTAAATACCATGTCGCCGCTAATTTGGAATTGTTTAAACAGCAAATGATAGAGGCAGAAACACTCTTTGCTAAACAACTGAAAAGTTTACCTGAAAGTCATGAAACTCCCGGATTATTAGATGATATTACTTTTGTCGGTACTACTAGTGGTTTAGATTTTGTTAAATTGAATTGGCAACCTGAAATTACCCAAGAAATCTATATTGAGCTTCCGATTGATATAGAAGTGGTAGGTACCTATCATGAATTTGGCAATTTCGTCAGTAAAATAGCCGGATTACCACGGATAGTAACATTACATGATTTCGATATTGATATTGAAAAAGAGAGTAACGGCTTGTTAAATTTGAAGTTGCAGGCAAAAACATACCGCTACAGGGAGGCTAAAGTACAATGAAAAAATTAGCCGTTCTTTTAATAACGTTATCTACTGTTGGTTGTTTTGATGATACGAATGACTTACAGACCAAGATAGCGGAAATACAAGCCAATACACCGAGACAAATAGAACCGATTCCTCAAATACCGGAATTTAATCATTTTGATTATTCAGTGAGTACATTAAGAAGTCCATTTGATGTGCCTCGGCCTGAAGCGATACAAGAAAAAATTCAGCAAATGTCGGGATGTTTGAGTCCTGATCCAAGAAGAAGAAAGCAACCGCTTGAAAAATTCTCATTAAGCGATTTAGTAATGAGGGGAACACTTGGTGAACTAGGTATCACATGGGCGCTGGTCGAAGCATCTGACGCAACATTACATCGTGTTGCTGTTGGAAATTACGTCGGTTTATATAACGGTCGGATAACAGAAGTAAATCAAAATAACGTAAAAGTTATTGAGCTAATCCCTGATGGTGCAGGTTGCTGGGTAGAGCGAGAAACAGTTGTCGCTATGGTTGATTCTAATGCAGAGGGGCAAAGGAAGTAATGTTGCAATTAAATAGAATGAATAAAAATATTATGTATCGTTGGAGTCAAACACTGGTGTTAGCACTGGTTACGACCCTATTATCTTTGGCCTCTAATGCTGCTGAATTAACAGGTGTTAGTTACAACACAATTCAAAACGATGAAATTAAACTCGTTTTTTCGTTGTCAGAAAATATCACGGTTCAACCCGTGGTGAAAACATCGATGAATCCAGCACGTATCGATATCACTTTTGATGCCTCATCTTTTGCAGAAAACCTTGCTGATACGATCGTTGCACATGCAGGCGTGAACAACATTACCGTGCAGAAACTAGCGGGTAAAGTGAAAGCGTCGGTACATTTAGACCAGCTCTCGATATTTGATGTCAGTCAGCATGACAATGAATTTTCATTAGTATTAAATAAAGACGTATCTACCGGGTCATTAGGTAATTTATCACCTGTTGGCGGCGAGTTTATCAACAACATAGCGTCTATCGATTTTCGTAAAGGTAAAGGAGATGAAGCGCAACTGATCGTTGAATTGGATGATAGCATGGTTGCGGTCGACGTTAGTGACCGTCTCGGTAAATTATATATTGAGTTTCACAATACAAAAATTATTGACGATTTAATTTACACATTAGATGTTGCGGATTTTGGCACCTTAGTGACAAGTATAGAAACCTTTAGGGAAGGAAAGAATGCTCGCTTGGTTGTAGAAACCTCTGGAGATTTTAGCTTTAAACATCAGCAACTAAATAATGTCTTCTCTCTAACGGTAACTAAAAAGGAAAAAGTACCAGGCTATTTAGCTGATTCAGGTGATTTTTCAGGTCGTGCAATTTCGTTAAATTTCCAAGATATTCCAGTGCGTACCGTGTTACAGATTATTGCCGATTACAATGGTTTTAACTTGGTTACCAGTGATACCGTAGAAGGTAATATCACCTTAAGATTAGATGGTGTGCCATGGGATCAAGCGTTAGATATCATTCTTAAAGTTAAAGGTTTAGATAAACGCATGGAAGGCAATATTTTGATGGTTGCTCCAAGCGATGAATTAGCCGCCAGAGAAGCAAAAGAACTGCAAGCCAAGCAGCAAGTTGCTGAGTTAGCTCCTTTGTATTCTGAATATGTACAAATTAATTATGCAAAAGCGGCAGAATTTGCTGCCTTGATTAAAAATGAAGAAAACACCATTTTATCACCACGTGGTAGCGTAAGTGTTGATGAACGTACCAACACATTATTAATTAAGGATACCGCCGATAGTATTGAAGATATTAAACGCATGGTTAACGTGCTAGACATTCCTGTGCGTCAGGTAGTGATCGAATCACGTATGGTGACGGTTAAAGACAATATTAATGAAGAGTTGGGTATTCGTTGGGGAGTAACCGACACTGACGGTAAGTATGCAACGTCTGGCTCATTACAAGGTGCGAACAGTGCAAATAGCGGTGTGGTTCCAGGGTTAGCTGATCAACTTAATGTTAATCTACCTGTTGCAAACCCAGCTGGCAGTATCGCTTTTCAAGTCGCTCGATTAGCCGACGGTACTATTCTAGATTTAGAACTTAGTGCAATGGAAAAAGAGAACAAAGGTGAAATAATCGCCAGTCCTCGTATAACTACGGCGAATCAAAAAGAAGCCTACATTGAACAAGGTGTTGAAATTCCATACCAAGAAGCTGCATCAAGTGGTGCTACCGCGACTCAGTTTAAAAAAGCGGTACTCAGTTTAACGGTTACACCACATATAACGCCTGATGATCGTATTATTTTGGATTTAGTCGTGACACAAGATACAGTGTCTGACGTTCAAAGTGGTTCTGCTCCGGCAATTGATACACAGCGTATTGGTACCCAAGTATTGGTAAATAATGGCGAAACAATTGTTTTAGGCGGTATTTATCAACAATCAATTATTAGCAGCGTATCTAAAGTACCAGTGCTTGGAGATATTCCTTATTTCGGCTGGTTATTTAGAAATAACAACAACTTCAATGAGAAAAAAGAACTACTAATCTTCGTAACGCCACGTATTGTGACCGAACGATTTTAAATTATTTGCAAGTAAGCCGTATTTTCGACCATCGCTTACTTGCAATCTACACCCAACAATTGCGATAATTACGCCCTTAAAATTTTCGAGGGAGGTTCCCTCTTACCTGTAACGCAATTTAAAACGAGTATTAAGTTAAATCTCATGGCAGAAAAACGTAACATTTTCCTAGTAGGGCCTATGGGTGCTGGTAAAAGCACAATAGGTAGAGAATTAGCTGATAAGCTACATTTAGAATTTTTTGACTCAGATCAGGAAATAGAACGTCGCACGGGTGCTGATATCGCTTGGGTTTTCGATTTAGAAGGTGAAGAAGGCTTTCGTAAAAGAGAAGAAGCGGTCATTGAAGACTTATCTGAAAAGCAAGGTATTGTTTTAGCAACAGGTGGTGGTTCAGTTATCAGTAGCCAGGTTCGTAATCGCTTGTCGGCAAGAGGTATTGTTGTTTATTTAGAAACAACTATCGATAAGCAGGTTGCTCGTACCCAACGCGACCGTCGCCGTCCATTATTACAAACGTCAGAAGAGCCTCGTGCTGTACTTGAAAAGTTAGCGGTGGAAAGAAATCCATTATATGAAGAAATCGCTGACGTCATCGTACAAACTGACGATCAAAGTGCAAAAGTTGTTGCTAACAAAATTGTTGAACGTTTAGATTTCTAACGAAATGGCAACCCTAACGCTTGATCTGGGCGAGCGCAGCTACCCAATATACATTGATAGCAAATTATTAGCGGATAATAATTTGCTATCAAGTCATATCAAAGCTAAGCGTGTTTGTATTATCACAAATAACTTAGTTGCTCCTCTGTATTTAGATAAAATTAAGCAGCAATTAACTGACTTTCAAGTGGATCAAGTGATCCTTGCTGACGGTGAAGCAGAAAAAAATCTCGATAATTTTGACAAAATAATGTCACATCTGTTGGCAAATACCCATGGTAGAGATACTACATTGATTGCATTGGGTGGTGGTGTTATTGGTGATATCACCGGTTTTGCCGCCGCTTGTTATCAACGTGGTATCGATTTTATTCAAATACCAACGACATTGTTGTCACAAGTAGATTCCTCTGTTGGTGGTAAAACGGCAGTTAATCATCCGTTAGGTAAAAACATGATTGGTGCGTTTTATCAGCCGAAAGCAGTGATCATTGATGTAGATAGTTTGAAAACACTACCTGCACGTGAGTTTTCAGCAGGTATGGCTGAAGTTATCAAGTATGGTATTTTAGGCGATAGCGAGTTTTTTGCTTGGCTAGAGCAGAATAGCAGAAAGATTAAAGCGGGCGAGCAAACGACATTGATCGAAATGATCGAACGTTGCTGCCAATGTAAAGCTGATATTGTTTCTGCTGATGAAACTGAATCAGGCTTAAGAGCACTGCTCAACCTAGGTCACACTTTTGGTCACGCAATTGAAGCGGAGCAAGGCTATGGTAATTGGCTTCACGGTGAGGCAGTAGCTACTGGCATGGTCCTTGCTGCTAAGCTTTCAGTAGCAATGAATTTGCTGGAAGTGTCAGAACTTCGTCGTATTGAACAGTTGTTAACGACTTTTGATTTACCGCTTATCGCACCTGAGAACATGGGCTTTGAGGCGTTTATAAAGCATATGCGTCGCGATAAGAAAAACATTGGTGGTAAGCTTCGTTTAATTATTCCGACGACTATTGGTCAAGCCGTAATGCGCGATGATATTAGTGAGGACATGCTTCAGCAAATTCTGTAGAAACAGAAAGGTGAATCATGTCTGCGCTGGCGCAAAATTTAAATAGTCAACCACAACCACAAAGCGTTACATCAATTAGTGCTAGCGCACGTGTCGACTATATCTTACGTTTTTCAAAACAAGCCGTGATGGTTATTGATGAGCAAATTTCTTTCTGCTCTGACGTTGGCCGTCAATATTTAGCCAGTCTTTCTAACGAACAAAATGCAGCTTATATTACTATGTCTGCGAAGCTCAATGATCTGCAAGTACGTTGCCGAATTATTGAGCAACTCTTTGGTAATATCTTATTTGATCCTGAGCAATCGGTAGCCGTTAGTGTTATCAACTTAGTGAAGGCAGATAAGCAAGCGGTCACTATAGTCGTGGATAATGCACAGCATTTGTCATTGCAGTTATTACATGAGTTGGCGCAATTGGCTGAAATTGCGAAAAAAGCAGATTATCACATCAATGTGCTGATGTTAGCGACACCATTAGCGGGTCATCTTGTTTATCAGCATCAGGCATTATTTCATAAGAAATTAACGATTGTGTCCGCGCA
>JBNKXM010000003.1:0-20853 GCA_050300315.1 Thalassotalea sp.
TATTAGCAACATGTAAGGTTGTTGTTGAACCATCGGCTAAGATCACATCGGCAAGGAAGCGTTTATAACGCTTAATAAGTATCGCTTTATCTAATTGCAGTTTCATTGGCTTGTTTGATTGCTCAAGTTGGTTGCACAAGTTGATTGTGCGCTAATTGAGAGATCATACTTAACAATGATTTACTCGTACAGGGAGAGAATTATTTTAAG
Organism: Thalassotalea sp.; assembly: GCA_050300315.1. Lineage (GTDB taxonomy): Bacteria > Pseudomonadota > Gammaproteobacteria > Enterobacterales > Alteromonadaceae > JBNKXM01. The sequence continues at coordinate 211 of JBNKXM010000003.1, forward strand.
CTACGATTGTTTAACGCAAACTTGATGAGCTATATTTTGTCATAAGGCATATTGTTAACATTAAGCAATATGCTGAACTGCAAAAATTAGTCGATAACCGCGTGGCACAATGGTTGTTGTTTTATTTTGTAAATCATCGTAAATAGCTTGGTGGTTGTTGTATGGTTTGGACAATTTGAAAGTGACAGTTCACACGTTAAGGTATTTGGTTATTCTGTTGTTCTTGTTGGTGAGCAAAGTGGTGCTGGCTAACGATAATACAAAAGCAGAACGAGCGGGTACTGTATTACAATACCTCATTCCATCGACGGCATATGTGGCAACTTATTTGTTAGATGATGAGGAAGGGCGAGGTCAATTCTACCAGTCATTTTTCACTAATATGGCGATAACATATGCATTAAAATACGCCATTAACAAACCCAGGCCAGAAAATAACGGCGATTATTCATTTCCTTCAGGGCACACTTCACAAGCATTTCAAGGTGCGGCATTTATCCATAAACGATACGGCTTCACATACAGTATTCCTGCATATATAGGTGCAAGTTATGTCGGATGGAGTAGAATTCAGTCACATCATCATGATATGTCTGATGTGATTGCCGGCGCGGCTTTAGGAATATTAAGCAGTTATTATTTTACGACGTCATACAAAAAAATGGTGATTATGCCTGTGTTGGACAGTCACTATATTGGTGTCAATTTGAGCTATCAATGGTAAATATTATATGTACTTTCTAGTGATAGCGATACGAAACGGGTGATGCAAGGTCTTTATGCTCCAGCAAATGAAATGCATCTATTTGTTTTCTTAGACGTTTATTCTACTGGTGTTGTTTTTAAGCGAATATAACCAGGCACTGAGTGTTAGTAACACATAAAGCCCGAGAATAAATACGAGCTGTTCGGGTTGACTGATATATTCATAATATAAAATCAATGTGGTGCCACACAGTAAGCCAAGAAATGCTATTACCGTGATAATCGTAGATGAATTGGTTAGTTTTCTTATTTTAAAATTAGCGTATGCCATTAGCAGTGACACCAGCAGGAAAGTGACACTGCCAAATTCGAGAATCACTTCTAGGTTGCCTGCTAATATCAAAACAAATGCTAATAAAGACATGCAAGTAATGGCGAACATAGGTATGTTATTGACACGTTTTGCTAGCAGTGCAGGGAAGTAACCATCACTAGCAATTGCCGCCATTTGTCTTGAGGCGCCAAATACTGTGCCGCTAATCGCACTGCTTGTGGCTAGCAATGCTCCTAGTATCACAAGATCTGTGCCCCAATGGCCTAGCACTTTACCTGTACCAGCGGCCAACGCATATTCTTTGTTCTCTATGATGGCGTCAAACGGTATCGCTAATATGGCACCCAGAGAAATCACAAAATAAATCAAAATGGCTAAAAACATTGCCGAGTAAATCGCGCGAGGAATGTTTTTTTCAGGTTGTTCCATTTCATTGACTGCGTTGATCACCAGTTGAAAACCTTCATAGGCAACAAAGGTAATTGCCGCGACAATGATCACAGATAACACGCTAGTGTCCTGATGATTTTCAAATAATATAGGTAAGCTAGTTTGACTATTACTGATCAACACATATGAGATAACAGCTAAAATGATCAGCTTGCTATAAACCATGAGATCTTCAATTTTCCCCATACCTTTAACGCTCCAAAGGTTAATCAGGGTAAATAATAGAATTATGCCACCGGCAACAAGCTTACGTGTCCACTCACTTTCAGCAAAAGAAAAACCACTTATTGCATAAGAAGAAAATGTATAGGCATAAAGTGCAAGTGTGCTGATATAACCAAAAATCACCCACCAACCAATCAAGGATGCGGCAAACGGAGAATTAGGAAAGGTTTTTTTACTAATCGCATAAGTGGCACCTTCGTCCTGATAATAAACGCCTAATTTAACGTAAGAATAGGCGGCTAACGAAGCGAGCAGACCGCCAAGTAAAATAACTAGCGGAGTATAAACACCAACCATAGCAACCGAAATGCCGAGGATAGTAAAAATACCGCCGCCCACCATACCGCCGAGCGCTATCGCTATTAGCTCAAGCAAGCTAAGTGATTTATTTCGTTTTCGATGACAAGCAATTTGATGATTAGCCATTATTTGGATGAATTTATCATTACACTATGTTGATTAGATGAAATGAATTATGCCGATAATTTTGGCGAGAACAAAGCGGTAATTCTTAAATTTTCATTTCATAATTAATAGCTTATCGTGACAACTACTTTTTAGTTAATGACGTACCTTAATTTATTGGTTGCTCGGTTGTTTTTGTCGTGCATCTAAGCATCAGATCCAATATTATTTATCAAAACAACCTCTAGGTAGGATCAATATGACACAAGTGGTTTCTGTAGAATTAACCTTTAGCCAACAAAGTGAAGGTTGGCAACAAAATAACCTTATTCAATTGGTTGGCGATGTTATTTATATTTATCTCGACCAACAAACCCCGATCAACTTGCGTAAGATTCAAAAAGCCGCACGTAGTGTTGAAAAGCTAGGTGTTAAACATGCAAAACTTATTGGTGAGCATTGGTGTCAAGACAGTCAATGGGCATTTGCTTTAGGTTTTACTTGCGTTGATAAACTTTGCAATGTTGAGTTTACTGGCTCGGCACAAGAAATTAATTTATTAAATGATAAATTAGCCGTATATGCATGGGCTCGAGATTTGACTAATCACACCCCGATGCAATTACCACCGCAAAAACTCGCACAAGCGGCGATAGATTACATTACCGCTCAGGCGCCAGCATATGTTTCATCTCGGGTGATCAGTGATCAAGAGCTAGAGCTGCAAGGTTGGGTTGGCGTTTATTCGGTTGGTAAAGGCAGTGTAAACCCACCATGTTTATTGGAGTTAGACTTTAATCCGACGCAAGACAGTGAAGCGCCGGTAAAAGCGTGTTTAGTCGGTAAAGGTATTACGTTTGATACTGGAGGTTACAGTATCAAAAGCAGCGAAGGCATGTTTGATATGAAATCAGATATGGGCGGAGCGGCCGTGGTTGCTGGTGCACTAGCGCTCGCGATCAGACAAGGATTAAAACAGCGAGTGAAATTGATCTTGTGCTGCGCGGAAAATGCCATCTCAGATCGCGCTTATAAATTGAGTGATATTTTAACCTATAAAAATGGTGTTAGTTGCGAAATAGCCAATACAGATGCAGAAGGTCGCCTTGTGTTAGCTGATGGTTTATTACTTGCGTATGAAAGTGATCCTGAGCTGGTGATTGATGCGGCAACCTTAACGGGTGCTTCTGTGATGGCAACTGGTGGCGACTATACAGCGTTATTTGCTTTGGATCAGTCATTGGTGCAAAAAGCGATACTGACTGCTAACAGCGTCAATGAACCTGTTTGGCAATTACCGTTAGAGCTATGGCATCAAGATAAATGTCCGTCGGCGTTCGCTGATACGGCAAACAGCCGCACGCAAAAAGGTGGTGGCGCAGGTGGTGCAAGCAATGCCGCTGGCTTCTTATCTCGTTTTGTTGGTAATGACGGGCAAGGTTGGCTCCATATGGATTTATCGGCGGCTTATAACGGCAGTGCAAATGAGCTTTGGGCTGCGGGAGCGACCGGCTTAGGCATAGCGACGATTGCAGAGCTTATTTGCCACAATTAGCACTTAGTTAAAATCGTGTAACCGTAAATTCGTCACTAAAAAGGTCACAACATCTGTGACCTTTTTTGATGAATATGTACTTGCACAGTTAGACCACTGCAGAGCGTTGCTCGATAAATTCATCTAACCAGTTTTTTGCACTGCCTAGATCACTAAATACATGGAAAGTTAAATTACAACTTTGATAAATTCGTCTTAATTGCATTTGTTGAATGTCGGCAGAGTTGCTGTTAATGATCACACTGGCATTAGCAATCATGCCTCTTTTCATACGGTATTTGGTGACATCAATTAACGTTTGCTCGGCTTCCGGTGTAAAAACACTGTTACCATAAAATGTGACAAGCAGTCCCCAATTTTTACCCGCGTAGTTGTCACATGCTTTATACATTTCTTCGGCATAGGCTTGTGCGGTCACTTCATTAAACGGGCCGTGAGCATCAACAACTAAAATATTTCCTTGAGGTTCAATTTTATAGCTTCCATGTGTTGCTAATTTCATTGTGATTATCTCGATTAAAAACGGGATCTATTGATAACAACTTTTTATCTTCTTGCCAAGTAAGCAGATTTTGAAAAAGATTCAAGTTTTTAAATTACTAAAAATCAAAGAGTTAAATTTTAGTTAACCGCCAGGTTTTAATCGGCGTATAAATTACACCAGCTGGTGTTGATTGAGACAGGTACAAACTAAAGTGAGATAATTTGACGGTTAAGGTAAAGTTTTCAATATCAGGACGATACGTGCTTTTGCGATACAGTGAAATATGTGGGTGATATTGGCGATGTTCTTGAAAGATATTGAGCATTTGAGCTTGTTTTGACAAGGCATCGGCTAGCTGGCATAGCGCGTCGGGAAAATGCTGACAGCCTAAGCAGAGCACTTTTGCTTTATTAAATAGTTCAAGTCGATCAAAGTTGACCGAATATTGTGTTGCATTGCTTGATGTACTTATCAACTGATCGCAAAACTCAACGAGTTGGTGTTGTTGTTTGGTATTTACTCCACCTAAAAACGCCAGCGTGATATGAAAATTGTCTTTATATACTGGCTTGGCATGAAATGAAGTAAGTATTTGCTGGCGCCAATGCGCTAGTTTTTCTTTGTCACTAGGAGAGATGTCGATGGCAAAAAATAATCTGTTCATTTCTCAAGGTTACCATAATTGCTACGACAGAGCAGTTCGGAATTACAGTCTAGTACATGAGCTTGCTAGATAGTTATCATAAGCATGGCATTATCGTTATTAAATGTTGTCATTAAATGTTGTCATTAAACGTTGTCATTAAAAGGCGATAGATTTCGCTAAAATTAATTAAGCGGTTTACGAAAAAAAGCCCCTGCAGGCAGGGGCAAAACATCTAGAGGTCGAGAAGTCAAAAATCCGTAGTCTAAGCAAACTATTGTCTTGCTTATCCCTTGCATAGTAGCCAGTGGTTTAAGGAAAGACATAGTGTGTTAAACGCCATCAATTTATGGCAAAGATATAACAGTTTGATGACACAAATATGACAAAGACGAGATGTTATTATGAAAACAAATGAGCGATAGGGTAAAATAGTCAGTACTTTATTTTCAGCCATGCCATAGATGTTAAACGCACTGCCAATTGATCAGATTAAAAACGAATTTCTTCAGTGTTTTAATCACCATCAAACCATTATTTTGTCTGCAGAACCAGGTGCCGGAAAATCGACCCGCTTGCCACTTTGGCTGCTTGAACCCGCGTTTGATCTTCAAGGTAAAATATATCTGCTGCAACCAAGGCGTGTTGCCGTAAGAAATATTGCTAACTATTTAGCCGAGCAGCTCGCTGAGCCTGTTGGTCAAACCATAGGTTATCGACTGAGAAATGAAACAAAAGTCTCAGAGCATACCCGCTTGGAAGTAGTAACCGAAGGTGTGCTGATCCAAATCATGCAAAATGATCCAGAAATGGCGGCTACCAGTGTCATTATCTTAGATGAATTTCATGAACGTTCGCTCCACGCGGATTTTTCATTTGCCTTAGCTCGGGATATTCAACAAGGTTTGCATGACAAGCTTACCCTGATTTTAATGTCGGCAACGTTAGCATCACAAGAATTACAACAAGCATTACCTGATGCGGTGCAGCTTGCCAGCAAAGGGCGTAGCTATCCGGTTGAAGTGAGTTATCGACCCGCAAATAATATCCAACGATGGCGAGAACATGCGATAACCGTTATTAAGCAAGCGCTTTCACAATTCTCGGGCTCGATATTGGTATTTTTACCCGGCAGCGCAGACATTCGTTATATTGAACAAGCCTTGCTTGAGTATGATGATAGCGCGCTCATTGTTTGCCCCTTGTATGGTGACTTAACCGTAAATGAACAACAAAAAGCGATATCTCCTTGCTCACAAGGGCGGCGTAAAATCGTATTAGCAACCAATATTGCGGAAACCAGTTTAACCATTGAAGGCATTAACCTTGTGATCGATTCTGGCTTAGAAAAAGTCGCGGTCTATGACGAAAACACGCTAACGAATAAGTTATTGCAACGCAATATTGCAAAATCGTCGGCGATTCAACGAATGGGGCGGGCTGGGCGTTTGGCTGATGGTCATTGTATTAGGTTGTATGGTGAAGAAGATTATCAACGACGCACATTGCAAAATGCCTTACCTATCACTCAAAGCGATATTTTATCAATTGTAATTGAAGCCGCGCGCTGGGGTGTCACTCGTTTAGCTGAGCTGCCTTTGTTAGATCTACCAAGTCAAATAGCAGAAGACAATGCGTGGCAAACCTTATCTAATATTAGCGTTGTTGATAGTAATCGCAAACTAACGCCACATGGTGAGCAAGTGGCAAGTTTAGCGTGTCATGCTCGTTTTGCTCATATGATCATCACGGCTAAGGCGCTAGAAAAAAACTATCCTTGCCGCGGATTGTGTTTGTTAGCCTGTCACTTAGCAGCATTATTAGAAGAGCGTGATATTTTTACCAGCGCACAGGCACAGGCTAATAGCGACATCAGAACGCGCCTATCAGCATTGTTTGCCGATAGTAAACGTTATCGTCATCGACAAATCATTAATCAAGCGCAAAAATTAGCGCGAGCAATCTCGTGTCAGCAAAACGGGGAACTACCATTTGAATATCTCGGCGTGCTGCTTTATTTAGCGTTTCCTGAGCGATTAGCGAAACGGCGAACATCGACACAGGAATATTTAGCAAGCTATGGTAAAGGGCTGTCTCTAGCGACAGACGATGCTTTGGTTAACGAAACATTTATTGTCGTTGCTCAGTTGTCGCATAGCAAACAGCAACTTATGATACGTTTAGCTGCTCCTGTTGAACTTAACCAACTGATTGATTGGCAACTGGTGTCATTTAATGAACGCGAGTTGTGCCATTATGATCAAGCATCACAGCGTATTGTTGCTGTTAAGCAACGTCATATTGGAGCGATAGTGTTTGAGGAACAAGCAATTGAAAATACTCCTCAGTTGGCAGAGAAAATTTATGCAGCTTGGCGTCAGCAACTGCTCAAGCAAGGATTGTCGTTGCTCAATTGGCAAGTGAAAGATAATGAATTATTGGCGCGTTGGCGTTGGTTAACAGACAATCAGCATGGCTTGAATTTTCCCAATATTAGTGAACAAAAACTGATTGAGCGTTTAGATGAGTGGTTTCAGCCGTTTGTCGGTGCAATCACAACGAAAGCCCAGTTGGCAAAACTGGATTTATCGACCATGTTGTTATCGCTGCTTGATTATCAGCAACAACAAAAGCTGGAACAATGCGCGCCACGTTATTTTGTCGGTCCAACGGGTCGAAAATGCCCGATCCGTTATAGCCTAGATAAACCGCCGATTGTCTCGCTACCAATGCAAGAAGTGTATGGTATGCAATCGAGCCCAAGTGTTGGTCAGGGCAACCACAAAGTTAATCTGACGCTTGAATTATTGTCACCAGCGCAGCGACCGATACAAATCACCAGTGATTTAGCGGGTTTCTGGCAAGGGAGCTATAAAGCGGTGCAAAAAGAGATGAAAGCGAAATATCCCAAGCATGTTTGGCCTGATGATCCAGCGAATGCGCAGGCAACAAATAAAACTAAACGGCATTTAACAAATTAAGGTAAAGTACGGTTTTTATCGCCAGTTTCTATAACGACATAAGTTAAACAGCAGTATCGAATGAATGAACAACTAGCAAAAAATTCGCCGACAAGATTAAAACGTATCATGGTGCTTTTCGTTAAACTAACCTTTGTTGGTTTAGTGTTACTCGCGTTTTATACCCTTTATCTCGATAGTAAAGTGGTTGCTAAATTTGAAGGACAACGTTGGCAAATACCAGTGCAAGTATTTGGTAAAGTTGAGCGTTTTCAAGTGGGTGACGAAATCAATCTTACTCATTTAAAAGAAAATTTGTTACTTACTGGTTATCAGCGCGTCAAGCAGGTCAAGCAAGCGGGGCAGTTTGCTTTATCGAGTAAACGTATCATTGTTTATCGTCGGGCATTTGATTTTGGTAGTGGTGTTGAAGACAGTCAAATTATCTCGATTGATGTTAAACGCGGAGAACAATCGTCAAGCGTCACTCAACTTTTTGTTGATAATCAGGTGGTTGATAGCGTAGCGCTTGAGCCATATTTGCTTGATCGTATTGTTCCTGAAAGTAAAGAAGACCGCGTTTTGGTGCCATTGCAATCAGTGCCAGAAAAGCTGTTAGATACCTTATTATTGGTTGAAGACCGCGAGTTTTATTTTCATCATGGTGTTTCGCCATTGGGAATTTTACGAGCGTTTTACAACAATATGCGAGCAGGCAGAACCGTACAGGGGGGCAGTACGTTAACCCAGCAGTTAGTTAAAAATATGTTTTTAACGCGTGAGAAAACCTTGTGGCGCAAAGTCAATGAAGCAATCATGTCGTTGTTGCTGGAATACCGATATAGCAAAGATCAGTTGCTTGAAGCTTATATCAATGAAGTGTATTTAGGACAACATTTTGCCAATGGCATTTATGGTTTTGGTTTAGCCGCAGAATTTTATTTTGGTAAAAATGTTGCGCAGTTAACCGATGAACAAATGGCAACCTTGGTCGGCGTGATCAAAGGGCCTAGTTATTATGATCCTTGGCGCTATCAGAAAAGAGTGAAAAAACGGCGCGACCTAGTGCTTAAGCTAATGTTTGAGCAGGAATATTTAACAAAAGCAGAATATTTGACTGCGGTAGAGTCGCCGTTGTCGGTGAGACAGTCTCGTCGTTTTAAGCAAAACAAGCAGAAATATCCAGCGTACTTGCAGCTTGTTAAGCGTGAGTTGGCGCAATTGCTGACACCTGAAGCGCAAGCTTCTGGTATTCGAGTGTTTACCGGATTTTCTGCCTATAGCCAAAAATTAGCACAGCAGTCCGTCAGTCATCAGCTTGATGAATTGGCTGACAAAGCCGATCACGAGTTGCAAAGCGCCATGGTAGTCACCGATATTGCAAGTGGTGAAATTCAGGCGCTGGTCGGTGATAAAAACAGTGGTTATGCTGGTTTTAACCGAGCGTTAAATGCCAAAAGGCCCATTGGTTCTTTAATAAAACCGGCAATATATTTGGCGGCATTGGAACGTTATCAGCAATATCAGTTAGGCAGCTTACTCGATGATAGTGCAATTAATTTTGAGATGGACAATGGTGAAACTTGGCAGCCTAAGAATTACGATGGTAAGTTCCGCGGTAAAGCATCACTTTATGAAAGCTTGGTACATTCGCTCAATGTTCCGACGGTAAACCTAGGAATGGAAATCGGTTTAACCAATATCGCCGATATCATTCACATGCTTGGTTTTGATGAAGATATTACCTTGCGTCCGTCCATGCTACTTGGTGCGATTAATATGTCACCTTATCAGGTTAATCAGTTTTATCTACCGTTTGCAAATCGTGGCATGTATGTTCAAGGTCATGCGGTTACCGCAATTATTTCTGCACAAGGTGAAACGCTTTATCGCCATCAAACAACGCCCATACCTTATTTTTCAGTACAGGCGAGTTATCTGACGGATTACCTCTTAACGAAAGTGACAACGCAAGGCACGGCGAAATCGTTATCATGGCGATTAAAAGATGCGGTGGTCGCTGGAAAAACCGGTACAACCAATGATCAACGTGATAGCTGGTTTGTTGGTTATGATAATAAACATTTAGTCACTACTTGGCTTGGTAGAGATGATAACCAAGCAACGGCATTTACGGGGAGCAGTGGTGCGTTAACCTTGTTTGCTGATTTTATGCAACACTATGGCGTGCAAAATAAGCACACCGCCATGCCTGACAATGTAGAGCTGATCTCATTTGAGCAAAAAACGGGCTATCCAGTTGCGATAGAATGTTCAAATACCGTCGATTATCCAGCGGTAAAAGACGGTTTAGCATTGCAATATAGTTGTTCAGAATTACCCGAAAAATCGCAGAAAAAACGTTCTTGGTTTGAGAAACTATTTGGTTAATACTTGTCTGAATTGCTTAATAATTATACAAATAACAGCGTGGTGAACTGCTGTTATTCCATTCGACTTTTGTGAGAATGGTTCTTGTTTGTATTCGTTTTGGTGATATTTATCAATAATAGAAATATTTTGTCATATTTTTTCAATTCTGCTGCTCTAAGCACCTTATTTGCCTTGTAAAAAATAGGGCTTTTCTTTATGATCGGAAAAATTTTTATCGCTAAATTTATTTAAACCTAAAGACGTTGTCTCTTAAATTGCTAAGTCTCAACATTTTTTTGGTTTAAATAGAATAATAATTGGAGATGTTGGATGAGCAATGCGCCCGTGAATAACGGCCGTCGACGCTTTTTAACTGCGGCTACTTCGGTAGTTGGTGGTGTTGGTGTTGTCGGTGTGGCTGTGCCTTTCATTGGATCCTGGAACCCAAGTGCTCGTGCGAAAGCAGCGGGTGCTCCAGTTGAAATCAATATTGGTAAAATACAGCCTGGTCAAATGATTCGTGCCGAATGGCGCGGTAAACCTGTGTATGTGATACGTCGTACCGAAGAAACGTTAAAATCGTTAGCGGAACACGATGATAAATTACGCGATCCAAAATCAGAAGTACCTCAACAGCCAGAATATGCAACCAATGAATACCGCTCAATTAAACCAGAATACATGGTGGCGTTGGGTGTTTGTACTCACTTAGGTTGTGCTCCTACGTATTACGAAGGTACGTTCGAAGAAAAAGTTGAAGGTGTAAAAGACGGCTTTTTCTGTCCTTGTCACGGTTCTAAGTTTGATATGGCTGGACGTGTATTCCAAGGTGTTCCCGCTCCATTTAACTTGGTTGTTCCTGAACATTCTTACCCTAACGAAAACACTATTATTATTGGTGTTGGTCATGGAGAAGCGTAATGAATAACTTTATGGCTTGGATCGAAAAGCGTCTGCCATTAATGGACGCGATGAACAAACATGCGGCTCAATATCCTGCACCGAAAAATTTTAACTTTTGGTATGTCTTCGGTATTTTAGCGTCAGTAGTGCTAGTTAATCAGTTACTTACTGGTATTTGGTTAACAATGAACTATGAACCATCTGGCGATGGTGCGTTTGCGTCAATCGAATACATCATGCGTGATGTCGATTACGGTTGGTTGCTTCGTTATATGCATTCAACAGGTGCGTCAGCATTCTTTATTGTTGTTTATTTGCACATGTTCCGTGGCATGATCTACGGCTCTTACCAAAAACCTCGTGAATTGCTGTGGATTTTCGGTATGTTGATCTTCTTAGTATTAATGGCCGAAGCATTTATGGGCTATTTATTACCTTGGGGTAACATGAGTTATTGGGGCGCACAGGTAATTATATCTTTATTTGGTGCTATCCCAGTGATTGGTGATGACTTAACGTTATGGATCCGTGGTGACTATGTTATCTCAGGTGCTACGTTAAACCGTTTCTTCGCGTTACACGTAGTTGCATTACCGTTAGTGTTAGTTGTCTTAGTGTTCTTACACATTTTGGCGTTACACGAAGTTGGCTCTAACAACCCAGATGGCACAGATATTAAAAAGCCTAAAGGAAGTGTTAAGCCTGAAGAATTAAGTAAATTTACCTTCCACAAACAATATTCAGCTAAGTACGATATTGTTGATGCGATCCCGTTCCACCCTTACTACACAGTGAAAGATTTAGTCGCTGTAGTAGTGTTCTTAATCGTATTTTGTTGGGTGATGTTCTTCGCACCTGAAGGCGGTGGTTACTTTATTGAAGCGCCGAATTTTGAACCAGCGAATGGTTTAAAAACACCTCATCCTATTGCACCTGTTTGGTACTTTGGTCCTTTCTACACCATTTTACGTGTTGTGCCTGATAAGCTTTTAGGTGCAGTTGCGATGTTTGGTGCGATTATCATGTTATTTGCGCTACCTTGGTTTGATCGTGGTACGGTTAAATCTATTCGCTATCGCAGCAAAGCGCATTTATTAAACTTAACTCAGTTTGCTATCTGTTTTATTATTTTAGGTATTTTAGGTACTAAAGAAGCGACTGCTACCAACAACATGATAGGTACAGTAGCGAGTTTTGGTTACTTTGGTTTCTTTATTGCGCTTTGGTTCTACAGTAAGAATGAAAAAACTAAGCCAGTTCCAGAGAGGGTGACAGGATAATGAAAAAGTTATTAATTGCATTATTAACTGTAGTTCCTATGCTGGCTTTAGCGTCGGGACCATCAGTACATTTTGATAAAACAAATAATGATTTAACCGATAAGGAATCGTTAAAACGAGGCTTTAAAGCGTTTCAAAATTATTGTTTAGGCTGTCATCAGTTACAATATCAACGTTATAACCGCACCTTTGCTGATTTAGGTATCAGTGAAGAGGAAGGTAAAGCGAACTGGATGCCAACAGGTGAGAAAGTAGGTGACCATATTACTAATACCATGCCAGCTAAAGAAGCTGCAAAATGGTTTGGTACTGCGCCACCAGATTTAACCTTAATAACCCGTTTTAAACATGGCGGTCCAGACGAAGTTTATACTTACCTTCGTTCGTTTTATGTCGATGAGACACGCCCGTTTGGTGTTAACAACAAAGTATTTAAAGATGTTGGTATGCCGCACGTGTTGCAAAATCTTCAAGGTGTTAGAACCATGAATGAGCACGGTGAATTGTCTCCTGCGACAGGTGGCACCATGACAGAAGAAGAATTTGACGCCTTTGTTAGAGATATCGTTAATTTCTTAGAGTATGTTAGTGAACCGAGCAAGCTTGAACGTGAGTCATTAGGTTACAAGGTTATTGGTTTCTTAGTGATCTTATTTATATTCTCTTATTTACTTAAGAAAGAATATTGGAGAGATGTACACTAATATTGATTTAGTGTCATAAAGATTTTTGGGGGCTTTTGCCCCCTTTGTTAGTTTTTATTTAGTTAAATTTTGGAGGCGAAATGGCCATTGCTGCAAACAAACGCTCTGTGATGACTTTGTATTCTCACGCGGATGATATGTATAGCCATCAGACACGTATTGTCTTGGCAGAAAAAGGCGTTGGTGTAGATATCCACTTGGTAGATATGGCGAATTTGCCAGAGGATTTATTAGACTTAAATCCTTACGGTACAGTTCCTACATTGATCGATCGCGAATTGGCGTTGTATGAAGCTTCAATTATTATTGAATATTTGGACGAACGTTTTCCTCACCCACCTTTGATGCCAGTTTATCCTGTCTCTCGTGGACGTAGTCGTTTAATGATGCATCGTATCGAACAAGACTGGTATAGCCTGACTAAAACCATCTTAACGGGCAGTGCTGAGCAAGCTGAAAAAGCACGTCAAGAGTTAAAAGAAAGTTTACTTAGTGTTGCGCCTATCCTAAATGAAGCGCCATATTTCATGAGCGAAGAATTTAGTTTAGTTGATTGTTACTTAGCACCATTGTTGTGGAGATTACCTGTTTTAGGTATCGAACTCGAAGGTCAAGGTGCAAAAGAGCTTAAGTCTTATATGCTAAAAATCTTTGAACGTGAATCATTTCAAGCATCATTAACGGAAGCCGAACGTGAATTGCGTTTTGGTAGCGCGGTATAGATGAAAGCGGATGCTATGACATCTACTAAGCCCTACATTGTTAGGGCTTTTTATGAGTGGATTTCAGATAATCAACTAACGCCTTATATCGTTGTTGATGTCAGTGTCTACGGCGTAATGGTGCCAATGGCGTTTGTTAATGATGGTCAGATTGTCTTAAACATCTCATCATCGGCCGTTGGTGCTATTTCTATGGCTGGTGACAGCATAGCGTTTAGCGCACGCTTTGGTGGTAAGCTTGAAAACTTAGTCGTGCCTTATGGTGCGATAGCAGCCATTTATGCTAAAGAAAATGGCGCAGGTACAAGTCTGGCAATCGAACATCCAGTGATTGAAGAGCAAGAACAGACACGCTCTTCAGGCGCGAGTTTATCTTCAGTGAGCTCTGAGGAAAAATCTGTTGAAGCCACAGGTGATAAACCTAAAACTAAAGGGCGAGCAAGCTTAAAAGTAATTAAATAACTTAAGCGTACGTAATCCTTAGCCAATAAAAAATCCACCAATCGGTGGATTTTTTTTGATATTGTTTTTGGTATTTGCTGTATAACCCAAGTGCTTAAAATGCTCTCTTTAATCAATATACTCAAACATTTTAAATACTCGGTTAACACCGCCAATATTTCGGGCAACATCAACCGCAGCGTTGGCTTCACTGGCTCTGACAAGGCCTAACAAAAACACTTCGCCATTTTCTGTGACCACTTTGATGTTGGTAGCATCAACGTCATCGCTACCAAATAACGCGGTTTTTACCTTGGATGTTAGCCAGATGTCGTTACTTTTGGTGGTGACAGCAATGGTATTACTGATGCGTATTTGATCGTGTATTTGCTCTATCCCATCAACGTTATTTAAGGTTTTAATCGCTAGATTTTTTAAGTAACTGTTTGGCGCTTGCCCAACAATAAGTACCTTGCCATTGACACTAACCACTTGTAAATTCGTGTTTTTAGCTAAGCCTTCTACTTCTGCAAGCTTGGCATGGGCAGTTAACTCAATTTTCTGATCGTCTATTAGCTTACCGATACTACGATTATCATTGGCAATTGCTGCACCGCCAACAACACCGACCACGGCGGCAGTGACACAACCTTGTAATATCGCAGCTGTTGTCGCTAGGAATAAAAACTGCTTAATTTTCATGGCTTATACTTCGTCCTGAGGAAATAATGTGGTATCAATAATGTCACATAGACAATGAATAACCACTAGATGAACTTCTTGAATTCTTGCGGTGCGAGAAGATGGTACGCGAATCTCAACATCATTCTCACCTAATAAACCTGCAATATCACCGCCATCCTTGCCCGTTAACGCAATGATCGGCATATCGCGCGCAACGGCAGCTTCTATTGCTTTGATAACGTTGCGAGAGTTACCACTGGTTGAAATAGCCAGCAAAACATCGCCACTATTACCTAACGCTCTGACCTGCTTAGAAAATACTTCATCATAGTGGTAGTCATTGGCGATTGACGTTAACGTTGATGTATCAGTCGTTAACGCGATTGCTGGTAAACTTGGGCGTTCAGTTTCGTAGCGATTCAATAATTCCGCTGAAAAATGTTGCGCGTCACCCGCTGAGCCACCGTTACCGCAGGAAAGAATTTTATGCCCTGCAAGGAGACTTTGTACCATGATCATCCCGGCATGTTCAATTGGGCCAGCAAGCGCCTCGCTAGCGGCAATTTTAGTTTGAATACTTTCGGTAAAATTGCTTTTTATTCTTTCTAACATATGTGAACAATGCTCCACTGATTTTTACGGTTAAAAGGCGTTCTTAAGCCAATGAATTTTGGGAAGATGGGGATCACCTTCTATCGCAACGACATCAAATCGACAATGGGTATTATATTCATTTAATCCTTGTTGGTGCAGAAAAAATTGCGCTGTTTTATGAAGTTTTTGCTGTTTACTGGCACTAACCGCGCTTATTGCCCCACCAAATTGATTGTTTTTTCGGTATTTAACTTCAATAAAGACAAGATAATCAGCATCTTTCATGATCAGATCGATTTCACCATGTCGACTGTGAAAGTTTTTATCGAGCAAGCTTAAGCCGTGCTTTGCAAGGTAGTCTTGCGCAAATTGCTCCCAATGTTCGCCTGACTGGCGATGATTGTTAGTGAGAAATTGCTTAATCCATGGCAATTTGTTCAACCCTATCCTTTTGGTAACTTCCCCAAAGTAAACTGCGCGTTAATACACCTTGTTCATTAAGCTTTAAAATACCGGTTTGTCCGTAATGCCTAACGTACGGGGTCGTTTTAAGTAAATGAAATTTTTCGATTAGCGATAAACTATCATAACCCATCGCAAAAATGCGTTTTAAACTGTCGTTTCTGTCGGGCCAAATTGTTTCACTCAGTTGTTTTAACGACTTATTTTGTTGCTTACTGTCGAGTAACCAGGGCATTTCAGTAAATTGTAAGCCGGTTAAGTCACGACTATCGCTGCTATCGGCATTATCACTGTGGCTCCGTGAACTTGAAAAAATCGGTATGGCATCAGCAAACGGACTGATATTGACGTCAATATAAGGTTTAAGTAATCGGGTCTCGTTTGGTGTACCAACCAGGTAAATCATGTCGATATCGCGGCGGTTTCTGGTTTCTGTTTTGAGTTTTTGTCGTATGCGTTTATCAATATCATCTATGCGATCTTGGCTTTGTGCTATGCCTAAGTTTTCTTTTAACTGTTCTTGCATGTTTTTAGGATCGTCAAAAATGATGATCTCAGGCGATATTCCGGTAATTTTCAGCCATTGCTGTGCAAATGTCGTGGCGATGCGCTTACTGACATTGTCTTGTTGGCTAAGAATTATTGGATGCTTAAATTGCTTGCGACTTAAAGTGGTTGCCGCTTGAATTGGTTCATCTTTTGGATCCATTGAAAACACTATGTCTTGTGCCTTGATTTGTTGAGTTTCCGGCAAATTTAGTAACAGTGTCGGTACAGTTAACTCAGGTTGAGCGAGGTAAGCGTCAACATTCGCTTTTAACAAAGGGCCAATAACGTAATCGATATTTAATCGCGTCAAGGTCTCGTTGAGGGTGGTAAAGTCGAGCTGCTCAGCATCAATAAAGTGTAATTGCTTCTCGGGATTATTATGGTAGCTCGCTAATATTCCTTGTTGAGCCGATTCACCCGCACTCTTTAATTTTCCGGACAATGGCAAAATAACTGCAATGTTTTGGTAATCATCTAGCGCTAACGCGTCACTTGTCATTAAACGACTGGCAATGAGCTTAGCAGGATGGTTTGGATAATTGCGTAACCACTGTGTTAAATAACGATTAAAATTTGCGGGCTGATAACCAAAACGATGCGCAAAATTTAGTAATTGTTGCCAGCCTTCGATGTGCGGAGGATTAAGGGCTACTAGCTGATCGATTTGCCATTGTGATAATACATTGAGTTGGAGCCATAACTGTTCAATAGCTTGCTCAGACTGCTGTGGATTTAACGCAAACGCGCGCAGGTTAGCATCCGTTGCCGCTAATGGTAATGCTCTGTGAGATTGTACTTCTGCCAACAAGCTAAAATAGTGGTAGTTTAGTTGTAAGTTATCATCAGCTAATCTTTGTGCCTGTTTTAATGCTGAAAGCGCCTGTTCAAATTGCGCTAATCTGAGCAAATTTTCCGCTTTAACTAGCAATATTTGATAACGCTGATCTGCGTCAGAGCTTAACGCCAGCAATTGTTGGCTGAGCCATAAGGATTTTGCGTAATTTTTCTCGATTAAGTATTGCTTAGCTGCGCTAAGTAGTAGCTCGGTAGCTTGCTCTGGTTCGCTGGCTTTTGCTTGTTGCAAATAATATTGCGCATTCATCTCTTCTGCTTGAACGACTTGTTTACTGCCTGCACGAGGTTGTTTGCTGCTGGTGACTTTATTGCTTGCGCAGCTCATTAATAAGCTAAGCATCAGCATGATGATGAAAAGTGAGATCAAATGTCGCGGCATGTATATCGAGTTCACAAAGAAAATCTGTATGTTATTAACTAAATTGACTTTATAATAAACGTCATCTCCACTCGTCACAACATAAGTATCGATAAATGGCAGAACAAGCACAAAATACAGGCACTCTTTATATCGTCGCAACCCCCATTGGTAACCTGGCCGATATTAGTCAAAGAGCCATTGATATTTTATCGCAAGTCGACTTGATTGCTTGTGAAGATACTCGCCATACGAAAAAGTTACTGTCATTTTTTTCGATCACTAATAAAACGATTGCATTGCATGATCATAATGAGCGACAAAAACAAGAATATATCGCCGAATTGTTGCAAGCGGGTAAAGACATAGCGTTAGTATCAGACGCAGGCACGCCATTGATCAGCGATCCTGGTTATCATATCGTCAGTTATTTGCGAGAACGTAATTTTACCGTGACGCCAATACCTGGGGCTTGCGCGGCAATAGCTGCGTTATCGGTTGCGGGATTAGCAACCGATCGCTTTACCTTTGAAGGTTTTCTACCATCAAAGCAAGGCGCGAGACAAAAAACTTTAGCCGCATTAGCGAACGAAACCCGTACCATGGTGTTCTATGACGCGCCACGACGAGCAATAGATACAGTGTCTGATATTGTTGAGACCTTAGGAGCCGAGCGAAAAATTGTCATTGCCCGAGAATTAACGAAAACCTTTGAAACCATCCATAGTGATAAAGCCGGAGACTTTTTAGCCTGGCTACAACAAGATGCGAATCAGCTTAAAGGTGAAATGGTTTTAGTGATCGAAGGTGCTGCGAAAA
Source organism: Thalassotalea sp. (assembly GCA_050300315.1). GTDB lineage: Bacteria > Pseudomonadota > Gammaproteobacteria > Enterobacterales > Alteromonadaceae > JBNKXM01. The sequence continues at coordinate 18,716 of JBNKXM010000003.1, forward strand.
AAGAGAATCAATTATCTGAAGAAGCCAGCAAGTTATTAAAGCTGTTACTTGACGAACTGCCACCGAAAAAGGCTTGTGCTATTGTCGCTCAGTTGTTTGATTTAAATAAAAAAGATCTGTATGAATTTGCTTTATCATGTAAATAAGCTGTTTTTTAAACGTTATCTTCCGAGCGAGTAAATATGACTATACATGGGCGTCATCAGGTTGAATTAGTTGGCAACATTTTACAGGTCAAATTGATCGGCAGTTTTAATGATGAAGGCGTACGAGCATATTCCTTAAGCGTGCAACAAGCTATTGAGCACTTGAAAGGTCAACCCTTTGCTATGCTAATTGATGATCTAGATGTTGAAGGAGGTACGCCGGAAGCATTTGAAGAACTGGACAAATATAACTTATGGTTAGCCACTAAGCCAATCATAGCTAAAGCATTCATTATTAAATCACTCGCACTTAAAGAAATTATATTAGAGCGCACTCCTGCATTAAAAAATCAAGAAATCGCGTTTTTTGAAGATCACGTCTCAGCACTTGCTTGGTTACAACAGAAACTGAGTTAATTTGCTTGGTGCTGGTCGTGAACTTGAGGTAGAATGCGCCCCGAGTTGACGAGACAATCGCTGCTTTTCCGTTGTACCTTCGGGTAGACAGGTAAAGGGGAGGAAAGTCCGGGCTCCAAAGAGCAGGGTGCCAGATAACGTCTGGGGGGCGCGAGCCTACGACAAGTGCAGCAGAGAGAAGACCGCCGATGGCTGGCAACAGCACAGGTAAGGCTGAAAGGGTGCGGTAAGAGCGCACCGGACCACTGGTAACAGTTGGTTGCAGGGTAAACTCCACCCGGAGCAAGACCAAATAGGGTTTCATATGGCGTGGCTCGCGTTGAAACCGGGTAGGTTGCTTGAGCTATAGAGTGATTTATAGCCTAGACGAATGGTTGTCGCTTTTCTTCGGAAAAGAACAGAACCCGGCTTATGTGTTGACTCGCAAATTTTAGTTGCCGCTTGATTTTCTTATGTAGATCAAGCGGTTTTCTAAATCATTTACCGTTCAAATTAGAAAATCAAAATTTGCTACACGCTTTGATACAAGGTGGGCTAGTTAATATTAATTAGGTCGTTAGTGAATAAGTGAAAAGTACTTACTTAAGTGTTGGATCGTAACGTCATGAAAGTGTATTCGCATATTTGATCTCTTATCAACAAACGCTGCTATACCTTGTTCACATCTTTATTTACCTAAATATAGGGAAAGTCACATTAAATTGTGCTCCGTTTAATTGGCTGGAACGGTTAACGCTTATCTCACCTTTATGCCAGTCAACAATCCGCTTAGCTATGGCTAACCCCAACCCGTATCCAGCGTTGGTATTGTCGGTGCCACGGATAAATGGCTTAAAAATATTATCCGCATCCTTGGGTAATACACCGTTACCATTGTCATGCACTGCTATTACAACTTGGTTTTGCTGTGGTATTAGCTCAATTAATACTTGGCCTTGGCCATAACGAAAGGCGTTATTGATTAGGTTATTAAAAAGTACGATGAGAAATTTTTCGTCAGCTAATACCTGTATATTTTTAGCCTTAGTGATATTGTCTGAGCACACTAACGTTAGTTCATTGTCACCAGTAGCAAACGGGGAAATAAGATGCTGCAACAATGAAAATATGTTTACAGGCGTTGATTTAATATTACGCATCGCCTGCTCTGTACGTGCATAATTGAGCAAAGAATCAACCAGATTAGTCATTTCATCGAGATTAGCATTGATCTTGTTCTGGTATTGCTGGCGAAGCACAGGATCTTCTTCTTCAGCCAGTGTATCCAAACCAAATCGAATTCTGGCTAGTGGAGTTCTTAGCTCATGAGATACCGCATTGCCAAGGAGTTTTACATCTGCAATTAAGTCCTCGATGCGCTGTGCCATATGATTAAATTCTTGTTCGATATCACGAATATAAGAAAACTGACTGTACGGCATGCGTTGTGAAAGTTCTCCGCTACCAAATGCTTTAGCTGTTTTACGAAGACGAGTTAATCGTTGTAATAACGGATATGCCCATAACAGAAACGCCGCGGTCAATAACAGGTAAAATAGCAGGGTATAAAAAAAACGATTATTGTCCTGATTTGAC
>JBNKXM010000004.1:0-20024 GCA_050300315.1 Thalassotalea sp.
ATCATATTCACTATGATCATGTCGTTTAAGTTGTCGCAATCGATCAATCGCTTTATTTCGTACTACACGAAAAAACCACGGTTTAAATGCGTCGCTATGCGGATCAGGGGCATTATGGTGTTCAATAGCTACAGTTGAGGCATCTTGCAAAACATCATAGGCGTCTGCCGGCTCTTGCAGTAATTGCATCGCCAATTTAAATGCGCCATTTGTTAAGCTTGCCAATACACTATTCATTAGATGATTTTCCTAACCCGTTCTCATGCAAGTTTTACCGTTCATACTATATTAACGAACCAGCAAAAAATTTATTCCATAAAATAACAAAAATATTGATCAGAGCGTGTTGAACTTTGTAGTATAAATTTCGTTCAAACGCTAAACATACGCCAAAAATCAACACGCTATAATTTTTTAAAAAATAGTGTGAGATACATTCAGAGTATGGGACTTAAAAAATAATTTATTAAAGGCAAGGAAGATTAATGACAACAATAAAAACTTTCATACTGTTATTGGTGCTCTCGTTCATTAGTAGCCAATCTTTTGCAAATCAGAGCCTATCATTTCCCAATGAAACGCAACGTAAAGACATTGCTGTCACGCTATTAAGCGCAATAGAAAGTATTGACGCGATGACAATCGAATTACGTAACAACACAAGAAAAATTGACTGGCAGACTTTTAAAACAATCAACACAAACAATATAACCAAAGCAGCAGACTGGGATTCATTATATCGCGCAATCAATAACATCCATTTCGGTATTATTAATCGACATTCGTATGTATTAGTCGAAAAAAGCATTCGCGACAATATCGGCAAACTTGGCCGATGGCCTGGATTTGAAATAGGCTATACTTGGCCCGAGATCAGTTTCTTTTCTTTAGATAACCAGCAGCAGATAGATACCATTAACAATAAAAGTATCACAGAGCTGTTCGATACGTTTTTCAATTTATATTGTAACGATGTTCATACATCAGGTTGCCTGCGATTATTTTCAGATTATATGAAATCTGGCTATTACTTTTTAGGCAATTCAGATGAGCTGAAAATAGCGTACAAAAACGGGACTCAAGACACCATAAATAAAACGGTCAAAGCAAAATCTGAACAAAAAAGTAACGAGCGTGAAGCAATTGATTGCAGCAACGTATATAGCTCTGTACAAGCCGAATTACGCTACAACGGTAGTCAATCCTGTTTATTTGAAACGCAATCGGCATATATATTAAAAATATTATACTTTGGGTCGTGGGGCACAAATGATGACGATATCTACTGCGAGCACGCCAAAGAAAAAGGCATGTGCGCCGATATTAATGAAATAAAACGTCTGACAAATGCTAAGCCAAGTAAATCACTGGTGATTGATATACAAAACAATGGTGGTGGTGCCGAAAATACGCCTTGGATAGCTGCATTAACTCAGCATGGTTTTAAAGATAATTTAGTTCTCTATAAAAATTTACCCTTGTTAGCCGACCCAACGATAAGACAAGGCGCATTTTACGGTAGTGAGTACGCCGAAAACTGGTATCAAAAGATAAAAGATACGGTAAAAAGTTCAGATCTTTTTTTACCGAAACGTTCTGACTTTTGTCGCGGTTCAACCTTTTGTGAAGCCAAAACAGTAAACTCAGCATCGACTTCAATTAATTATCTTGATTTAAAGCTAATCACCAATGAGAAATGCGTCAGTTCATGCGATGACTTTATTTGGCGACTTCGCCAATATGCACAAGGTAAAACATATGGTCAATTGCCAGCAACTGATGGTGCATACGCCCGACTCAATGGTTATCTTTTTATGACCAAAGATGGCGCTATTAAAAATATTATTGCTGCTGAAGGCAATGCGCCATCGATAGAAAACGCTGCATTACTTGTCTCGTATAGAATACCTATTTCAAAAACAGTAACGCTCGAAGGTAAAAACCTTGAAGGTGATGACTCGGTATTAGATTTTCCATTATCAATTAGCCAAGATAATTTTAGTCACATTGCGGAAGAAAATTTAAAAAGAGTATTAGCCATGTAGCGTTAGTGTTTAAACTCACTAAGGACATAAAAGAAAACGAGGTGTCCGATGCATCGTTCATCTCTCTCTTATCGCCAACAACAGCATCATAGTCGTAATTTCAATTCAGTGTTATTATTACTAATGACGTAATCAAGGTAATCCATCACTTTCTCATATGATGCAACGACACAAGCTAGTCTCATTCAAAACAAAGCAAATAAAAGATGCGTTGCTGTTTACACTTTTACTATTTTGTACCTACTGCTTTTTTATTAGCTCCTTGCTATTAAGCCCTACTGTTAGCGCATCAAATGTAACGATCAACCAGTTTAGTGACGGAACGCTTGGAAAATATATTCAGTATTTTCAAGAACAAAATACCCAATTATCCCTTAGCCAAGCACAAGAACATTTTGCTCATTCGCCAACGACACAAAGCCAAGGTGACTCTATTTCACTAGGGATTGGCGTTGCACCAGTGTGGATGAAATTTACCGTTTTAAACAACACTGATCTCATGCAAAACTATCGCTTAGCCATAGAGACACCGTGGTTAGATAACATTGATACTTGGTTAGTTGAACAAGGCAATATAATCAAGCACATTCCCGGCGGTGATGCTTATGCCTATGAAGACAGGCCAATGCAGTACAAGTTTTATGCGTTTGAGCATAGTTTTTCGAACGGAACCACTGAGGTTTATATTCGGGTTGAATCAAAAGGCCCTATGGCGATTCCTATTCGTTTTAGCAGCAAAGAAAACGCAATTAACAGAGATATCTCATCGGCTTATCAATATGGCATACTGTACGGCATCATGTCTGCGTTAGCCTTGTATAATTTGGTATTGTTTGTCTTTATCAGACAAAAAGAATACGGCTTGTACAGTCTCTATTTAATTGGTTTTGTGCTAAATAGTTTGTCTTACACTGGACAGCTACACACAGTGATCACTCAGGATTTTGGACCATATTTTCAAGACTGGTTAGATATTTCGCTAATGATCACCTACAGTGTTGCCGGTTTACACTTTGCGCGTACCTTACTTAATACCAAGGCCTACGCGCCAAAACTAGATAACTTTGTTGTCAGAACAACCATCATCATTCCGCTTGGTATGCTCATCGGTTTCGTACTCGATCGGTTATTCTTTTCGATGTCTTTAGCGTTTATCTTAAATACCACCTTTGTTGTGTTGTTTATGGCAATGGGGGTCTACGCATTATTAGCCCGCAGGCCATTTTCGCTGATCTTTTTAATTTCTTCGGTTACTGCAGCAATTTGTATCACCATTTCTACATTAGCGGTTGCTGGGGTACTAGTGCCGTACAATGATTACACTTTCAAAGCCATTGAAGTAGGTATGGCATTTGAAGCCATTTTACTCGCCGTAATTTTAGCAAGACAATTTCGCATGGCAAAAATGGATAAATTACTGGCCGAAAGTTATGCGCGTACCGATCCACTGACGCAACTCAATAACCGTAGAGGCTTTCAAGAGGTTAGCTTACCTATTTGGCAAAACATAGTGCGAGTGAAACGCGAAGCTGCCATTGTGTTACTCGATATCGATTTATTTAAGCAATTTAACGATCAATATGGCCATGAAACTGGCGACAAGGTATTAAAACTAGTCGCAAACTGTATTAGTGACACGAGTCGTAAAAGCGATGTCGCTGCTCGCTGGGGTGGTGAAGAGTTTGTCATCTTTCTTCCTGAAACTACTCATGAGCAAGCATGTCTGCAAGCGGAACGTATCCGACATGCTATTGAACAACTTGATGTTCAAGTTGCCGAGCAATCATTATCGGTAACGGCAAGTTTTGGTGTTGCGGGAAGTCAAAACCATCAATTTAACCAAGCGCCAATAACGCTAAAATCGTTTGAAGCATTGATCAACCAAGCAGATAAAGCGTTATATGTGGCCAAACAAAATGGTAAAAACCAAATCTACGCAGGCCAATAGCGTTTTATAAATACAACCAACTTAGCAGAAACGATAACGAAACCCACATCAGGACGATCAAAGGTAAACCAACACGAAGAAAGTCTGAAAATTGGTAACCGCCAGCATTCATCACTAACACATTGGTTTTATATGCCATAGGTGTTGCATAGCTTAAATTCGCTCCAAATAGCACCGCTAAAATAAACGGTTCAACCGGCAAATTAAGTTGCGTCGCAACCGAAATAGCAATCGGTGTACCAATGACCGCTGCAGCATTGTTAGAAACAATATTGGTTAATACCGCCAGCATTAGCATCAATGCGGAAATAATGCCGCCGGGCGGTAAATCAAATGCTAACGCAACAAACAACTGAGCAATATATTCCGCGCCGCCAGTTTGCATCATTGCCGAACCTAGTGCCAATGACGCCACGACAATCAAGATCACTTGGCTACTGAGCGCCGCAGAAACCTCGCTCCAATCTAAACATTTGCTCACCAGTAAGATTAAAATACCGCAAATAGAGCTGATGGCTATCGGTAAAATACCTAAGGCAGCGATAGTTACCACCAATAATAAGACCAATAACGCCATCGGTGCTTTTTTCGAATAAGGTAAATCTGAGGCACCATCGATGATCAAAAAGCCTTGGGTTTCTTTTAATACCGCTACTTGCTCTGCATCACCTTGCACTAACAGCACATCACCCGTATGAATCACCACGTGACCAATACTACGTCGACCTATCTCCATTGCTTTACCGTCACGATGCAATGCCAACACAGAAATACCATAACGTTTAGCAAACTGCACATCTCTTAGCGTGCGTCCAACGAGTTCAGATGCTTGAATAACAACTATTTCCGCCAACATTTGTTTTTCAGCATTGAGCGGATGATCTTCATCAACCTGATGTGACCCTGAAAATAGCGTCGCTTGCAGTACAGACTCAAACTCTTTGAGCTGCTCAGGGTTATCTTTAACGTGTAAGCGGTCACCTTCCTTTAACACCGTATCGGGAAATGGCACTATTGTGCGATACTCTGGGCTGCGCTGAATTGACTCTATGTTCATTTGATCATCTGTCATCTTCAAAATTTCAGCGACGGTTTTACCGTTGGCAATGCTGTCTTCATTTATATTGAGATATGCGCTAAATAAACGTGGTGAAGTGTCAGGCAGCGAAGCTTTTCTCTCTGGTAATAATTTCGGTGCAATAAGCCATAAATAAGCAATAGCAATAGCCGCAGCAATCACTGCTGGTAAGCTAAAATCAAACATGCCGATACGCGGTAGTCCCATATCACTGGCAACGCTAACCACTAATAAGTTAGTGGAAGTACCTATAGTAGTAGTCATGCCGCCCACTAAAGTTGCAAGCCCCATAGGCAACAACATTGAAGAAGTATCGGTATGGGTTCTTATCGCAACACTCGTTAAAATAGGTAACAGCAACACGACAATCGGCGTGTTATTGACAAACGCACTGAGTGTGCCAGCAATAATCAAGGTGATCAGTAAAGATAGCGTTGGGCTAATTTTCCACAATTTTGCCAAACTACGCCCGACAGGAACCAATGCGCCTGTGCGCACCAACGCATGACCAATGATCATTAGTGCACACACAGTTACTAACGCCTCGTGACCAAAACCAAAAAATAATGAGGATGGCTCTAAGTGTTTTCCTGCGATTTCAAATGGAAAAACAGTAAAGATTAACAATAAAATCACCAGAACCGACAAGGAAGAAGTTTCCAACGGAATGTCTTCACGCCGAAACAAATAAAGTGCAATGACTGTTAGGACTAACATCGCTAGAGCGTGTTGATTAGGCAAGTCAGGAATATTCAAATTAAGCTCGTTATTATTGTTACGCGTAATTAGTACTTCACTAAACGTTAGCACTAGCTGAGATAAAATGCGATCTTGTTTAAGTAATCAATGGCATAACTCACTGTAAACGCATTCGATCATAGCAAGACTGCACCAACTCATATTTCCAAGCCATTACGCTGTCATTGTAACCACATGGCTAATTGATTACTTTTTAGTTAAAACAACCAGTTACATCGCTTTACTGCAAAATCAAGTGCATCAAACAAAAGCTTAACCAATTGAATTTATTAACAATTAAACCTCTGGTATAGCTCTTGCTCAAAGATGTTTTCTCATTAAGCATTTGCTTAAGTAGGAGGCGATAACGCCTCAATGAAATTAATAACAATAATATGGTTAACAGGGGACGCAATGAAAACAATTTTTTATAACGATAAACAACAAGTTAGAAGTGGCTGGTGGATATTACTCTTTATCGGTTTAGTAGCGCTAACACGGCCAATTTATAAGCCAATCAAGCAAGGTCTAGCACAATTAGGCTTTACCGAACTAATGCTCGAGCCAGTATCATTTATGCTCTTGTTATTAGTCACTTGGATTTGCCTTAAACTACGCAGAGAGTCGCTATCTGATGTTGGCATGGGACTAAATCTTCGATGGTGTAAGCAGTTTTTTCTCGGCACGCTTGGCGGCATTGCCATGATATTTGCCACTGTTGGCTTAATTTGGCTATTTGGCGGCGTAACCTTTGAACTTAATGAACACAGAAGTATTCAGCTGCTAAGTTATGGTTTCTATCTATTTTTATTCGGTGCATTAGTTGAAGAAATTTTGCATCGCGGCTTTATCTTTCAACGCCTTATCGACGGTATCGGTTTCTGGGGAGCACAGATACTCATTGCAAGCTTATTTGCTGCTGGCCATTGGGGTAATCCAGGTATGGAAGGAACAACCCAGATAATCTCTACTGCAGATCTGTTTTTGGGCTCTATCGTTTTCGGCTTAGCCTACATAAAAACCCGTAGCCTAGCGCTACCAGTTGGCCTGCATTTAGGTTGGAATTGGGCACAAGGCAATATTTTAGGTTTCGGCGTAAGTGGTTATGACAAAGAAGGCTGGTTTAAACCCGTTTTTCACGATATGACGCAGTGGATGACCGGCGGTGACTTTGGCCCCGAGGCGAGTGTTTGCTCTTTAGTTGTAAGTGTAATTACCTTAATCATACTGATTTTATGGAAAGGTAATACCGAACCATTAAGCAAAAACAACAAAATAGCGGCGGAAAATACCGCGACTGTATTTGAGTAAAAAATGTCCTGACGAATTTCGCTAACTAATAGTGAGATTCGTCATCTCCATCAAAACGTTTAATTATTGAAAAGACGTAATCATTTGAATTTAAATAAAATATTTTATGGTTTGATAATTGCTGACTAGCAAGTAACTTAATCGGGAAGAGACAAACAATGCTATTGGATATTCAATCACTGAGCCATCAATACCAAGATGGTAAAAATACAACGTTCGCTATTAAGTCACTGTCGCTACAAATTGAACCTGGGATCTTAGGGCTATTGGGGCCAAATGGTGCAGGAAAATCGAGCTTAATGCGTATTATTGCCACCATCACAAAACCAACGAGCGGCAAGGTATTGTGGCAAGGTAAAGATATCGTGCAAACGCCTCAAACGTTGAGAAATCAGCTAGGTTACTTACCTCAATATTTTGGCGTTTATGATCAATTATCAGGGATTGAATTTTTACAATACATCGCAGGCTTAAAAGGACTTCCCCAAGCAATTGCTAATGACAGAATCGACGATTTACTGTGCAAACTGAATTTAAGCCATGCCGCCCACCTACCGTTAAATGGCTATTCTGGCGGTATGAAACAACGTATTGGTATTGCGCAGGCGTTATTAAATGATCCTAAATTACTGATCATTGATGAACCGACCGTCGGACTCGATCCACAAGAGCGCAACAACTTTCGTCAGTTATTAACCGAACTTGCTAACGACAGATGCATTATCTTCTCAACGCATATAGTGTCTGATGTTGAATCTATCGCTGATCGCATTGCTATTATGCGCTCTGGCCAAATTCTACAAGCGGCATCTCCCCATATATTGCAACAGCAAGTTGCCGATAAATGCTGGCAATTAACAGCTCATTTTAATGAACTAAAAACAATTCAGCATCAGCACCTTATCAGCCACAGCGTTAGAAAAGCCGATAATGTTGAGCTCAATATTGTTGCTAATTTTTGCCCCGACGCACGCGCTAAACTGCGAACGCCAACATTAGAAGATGCATATCTGTATTTTACCAATATTGAGCAAGCACAAAGCACCATAGCGAGGGCAAGTTAATGATGCAATTATGGTCATCTATCATTGCTGATTTTAAACAACGCACCCGTCAGCAAAGCTTTGTCGTAACATTACTAGCAATGGCTGTATTAACCTTACTGTTTTTTCCTGCCCCTGACGCGTATTACCAAACCTTAGTGATTAACGGGTATCGCGGTATATATAACAGTGCATGGTTAGGCATTTGTTTAGCAATGCTCAATGCGTTATTTCTCCCGCTGATTTGTTTTTATCTGGTTAAAAGCGCGTTGGAATTAGACCGCAAATCAAAAACCAGTGAACTCATCGCAGCCACTTCGGTTAACACCACAACATTTTTGTTTGCTAAGTGGTGCGTTAATCTGTTGATCTTAGTTTCTGTCGTGTTGGTGATGCTAGTCAGCACAGTGATTATTCAACTCTATTATGGTGAAAGCTATCACATCGATCTTTGGGCACTGGCATGGCCGCAATTAGTATTTGTTCTGCCAGTGTTATTTGCAATTTTCTCTATTGCGCTGATGTTTGAATCAACCAAGTGGCTCAAAGGCAGCCTTGGTAATCTAGTATATTTTTTCTTGTGGGTAGGCTCTATCGTGCAATCAGTGGAAAACGTTTCGGGAGTTGGTTCGTTACTCAATAATATCGAAACTGAAATCTTACAACGTTTTCCCTCAGAGCAAGGCGCTACCAATGTTGGTGTGGTTATCAACGAGCAAAGCAATGAGATAAAAACCTTTGTCTGGCAAGGTGTAGAGCCAACCATCAGCCAGTTAGTCGATTCACTACCTTTATTTATCATTAGCCTAGTTTGTTTCTGTTTAGCACGAGTGTTTTTTGACCGTTTCAGTCAGAACACGCAAAAAAATGGTAAAAAATCCTCTTGGCTAAGCACAGTATTTCTTTCTAAAGTTAGTCACTTTTTCGATGCTATATTTTTACCACTGACTCGACATTTTGCCTTTACTCGGCTGTTACGTTTAGAACTAAAACTGTTACTTAAAGGCCATTCTATCTATTGGATACTCGGATTATTTACCTTGAATATCGCTCAACTCGTTATTGATCAACAGTTACTGATCAGCATAGTTTTACCTATTTCATGGTTATGGTGTGTACTGGTGATCTCACAATTAGGGCAATTAGAAAAACAAACGAATACCTTAGAATTAATGACATACGCCAAGCAATCTTTGACATTGCAAAGCTTAGCCAGTTTTTCCGCCGCTTGGTTATTATTGCTGCTAGCAAGTTTAGGCAGCCTAGTGCGTTTTGCGGTATTGAATGAAGGGTTATTATTAGTTCAATTGGCAATCGCCATTTCTTTTACTGTTTCACTGGCCTTTTGCTGCGGGGCACTGACGGGGAATAAGCGGATGTTTGAAGTGCTATATCCAACACTTTGGTACATGGGGCCCATTCAAGCAGCGTTATATGTCGATTTTTTTGGCGTTAATAGCCAGGCAAGCTGGCAAGCCGGTATGCCTTATTACTTTCTAGCGATTTCAATCGGTTTATTTGTATTAACCCTAGGTGTGAGAAACAAACGCTAAGTGGCAAGACTCTGCCTCAGCTAGAAAGTGCCCTTTTTAATAGGAATAGATATTATGCGACGCCAGTGTTTACTGCATGTTATGTATGTTGCTTTAACAAACAAATCATATTAATAAAATTGACACTACGACAGATTTCAACGTGATCAGCACGTTATTTAGTAAAAACTAACTATAATCTTAATGTTATCTCTATTCTTTTGTCATTAAATAGGCACATGCATGAATATTAATCCTTGGCGAAGCACATCGGTAAAAACAGCACTGGAAGGTCGCTCATTTATCGATGCGAAACGCATTCATATTCACTCAGAGCGAGAGGCCGAAGACTATCTCGCTTGTTACGGCTTCGATCTTCATGATCCAAGCGACCTAGCCGAGCTGCAAATGTTACGAAAGGAAGCGATAGAGTTCATTCAGGATGAACTGCTCGAAGAAGGCGAATCAATACCCCAAGCATTAATAGATGAAAGCGATGTTCGTCAATATTTATTGAGCGCATCTGGGCGTGGTCAAAACGCATTAATGCCATGGAGTGGCGCAATTTTAAGGGTATTACATACCCTGACTCATAGCCATTCTTACCTAAACGATCTCTATCATGATGCCATACGCGAGCAAATATTTGGCCGATTTGATGGACATATTTCTCGTCAAGAAAACGCCTGCTATTTAGGTCATATTAAACTGGTCGATATTGAATTTCGCTCCGCTAAGTCTCGACGCTCAGTGGCGATGAAATTACTGCATAAAGCGGAAAATGTCGCAGCCGATATTTTTGATTGGATAGGTATTCGCTTTATTACGGAATATCGCGCAGATGTCTTAGACGTTTTAGCGTATTTACGAGAAAAACATATCTTCACTTATGCGAACTTAAAACCTTCTCGTTCGCGAAATACCCTAATTGATTTAGAGTGGATTAATCAGTGCTTAAACAAAGGCATGGCTGTAGAGGACATTCGTCAAGCAATGCAATTAAAAGACTACCCCAGTGCAGAAAAACAACCGATGCATAATCAATTTAGCGGAATGTCTTACCACTCAGTGCAAATTACTTATCGTCAACGCATTAAGATTGCACAGCCCAATGGGCAAAAACTGTACTTCTTTTTTCCATTTGAATTGCAAATGATGGATCGTGACAGTTATTTGAAAACTCGCGAAGGTATGGCCTCGCACCGAGAATACAAAAAACGGCAAAAAGCTGCTGTTCGTAAAAGAGTATTACCTTTTTTAGCCACTCATTCATAACGTATGGTAAATGCAATTACCTTTTATGACCTGTTCTGTTACTAGGGGCTTATAGCAAACCTTCTATCGTTTCATTATTAAACAAATACAAGCCACAGCCTAGTCTACGATTTTTTTCGTAATTTATTTGTGAATTGATTGATTTTTATGCTAGTGTCAAGCGTAACAATAAAAAACACTATCCATAAGGACATGTTATCTATGAAAAAAACAACGTTTATATTATTACTGTGCAGCTGGATATTAACCCCTACCAGTTACGCCAGTGATCAACCATTTAACACGATTCAGGAGTTTTTTGCCGCTACTTCTGCTGTTGATCACGACAAACTCAAGTCACTGATGACCGACGATTTTCAATTATTGGAAGTAGGAGAAATTTGGGACGCTAGTAAACTGATTAAAGTGATCCAACCGTCTGACAGAATTCGACAAAACTACTTTCAGCTAATTACTACCAAGTTACATGGTGACAGCGCATGGGTCAGTTATTGGAATAAGGCCATATTCACCAACAAGGGGAAATCAGGCACCTTGTATTGGCTGGAAAGTGCCGTTTTGGTTAAACACGGCGCTAATTGGCAAATTCAAATGCTACACTCAACCCGAGTTGATAAAGACAAAGTGCCAACAGACGTCAAATTCGTCGAATATACCGAATAGCGATAGATTAACAATAACAAAAGACAAGGAAATACGATGAAATTTTCAATTTTCAACCCATTGGTATTAGCGTTCGGGCTAACCATGACGTTAACCGCGCACGCCACTAGCTTTTCTGAACAAGCCATAAAATCAGCAATTGCCAGTAAAGACAGACCGGCTACTGATATTGCTAATGACAATAAAAGAAAACCTGAGCAAGTGTTAAGCTTTTTTCAAATTGCGCCTGACACGGTAGTGTTAGATGTGCTTGCCGGTAGTGGTTATTACTCTGAATTATTAGCCAATGTGGTTGGCGAAAAGGGTAAAGTGATCATTCATAACGACAAGCATTTTTTGAAATACTACGGTCAAATTCTTTCGGAACGTTTGGCTGACGGTAAGCGATTAGTTAATGCCGAACGTATCGATATCTCGTTAAATGATCTGGCACTAGAAGAAAACAGCCTAGATACCATAATGCTCGCCTTGGGTTATCACGATTTTTACTATGTTTTTAGCGAAGCAGAAAAAATTCAGGTGGACAAGGTATTAGCTAAGTTTCGCAAATTCTTAAAACCTGGTGGTATCATAGGTATTATTGATCATGAAGCGATAGCAGGTGCACCCGCTAGTGTTGGCGGCACATTACACCGAATAGATCCTCAGCTCGTTAAAAATGAAATGACCGCAGCCGGATTTACCTTAGATGGTGAGTTAGATGTGTTAAAAAATAGTACTGACGACAAGACACAAAAGATCTGGGATATCCCCGGACGCAACACTAGTCGTTTTATTTTGCGTTTTAAGAATAATAAATAACCTGCCGCTGTTGCCACTGTTGACGTAGCGTTATGTATAAACATCAATAGAAGATGATTATCTTGCGCTACGTTGTTTAACAAAATAAAAAATTTTAAGGCTGATATTTAGCCATTGTCTGCTTAACAATTCCTTTTTCTTGAAGCTGCCCTATCGCTGTGTTTATTCTAGGTAGCAGAGCCTGATGCTCTCGTCTTAAGCGCAGGACAATCTCTCCAGTGGTGTGTTCCAAAGGAAACGATATTGCGACATTATGAATTTTTGACCAATGCAAGGCGGCTAAACGCTCCATAATTGCCACCTCGAAACGTTGCTTTTTTAATCCTAACATTAGCTCACTTTCTGAACGAAAGTCTGAGCGAGTAAATTTATCATCATCAAAATAAGCGTACCCAGCAACGGTTCCAACCCTTGTTCCATAAACTTGCTTTAACGATTGATAGTTTTTCTCATTTTCCGCTAAGGTAATAAAATGCTCAGTAACTGTCAGAATAGGAATCGATTTAACATATTTATTGCCTATATCACCATTCTTAAACCAGCTCGGACTGATGATATCAAAGTCTAACTCCCCTTGCTCAAGCGCATAAACGGCGCGTTTCGGAGGCATTGAACTAGAACGTATCGAAATATTCGCTTCATCCATAATTAACATTACAAGTTCGACTAAAATTCCTGGGCGAGCTTGATCGCCAGAGTAACCGAAAGGGATCCAGCCATAGGTGCTACCGATATCATATTTTAGTTGGACTTGATCAGCTAAACGCTGTTCTTCGCTAACTACTTGAGTCGAACATAACAACATAAATAAGCTACAACTAAGGCTGAATAAATTTACAAACTTTCGCATACTGACAACGATTTCCTAAAGTGAGCGAAGACCGACACCTTAACCAATATTGATGATTTGATCAAAATCAAAAAAATTAGAATAAATACTTTACTTTTATAGAGCTGTTACTCTATAATGCAATTGTTCCCTAGCGGACGCCTGTTGTAATAATTTTATATTCTAGCTTTCCCCAAAGCTATCCAGCCGAAGATTTTTGTCTTCGGCTTTTTTTTAGCTTAAAAATCTTAACGTTATAAAACCGATTTATCCTAGACATGTATTGCATACTTTTCATTGAGACATAATTTACTGCCTGCGTTGTTTATTGTTCACTTTTGTCTATCGACAATCAGGTAATTATTTTGCCGATGTTACTTAAGAAAACTTGATCTATATCAAACTATGTTTTAAAGTTTCAGTAATTTCTGAAACTTTAAAACATAGTTTAGGTGTGCATCATGATCATGTCATCAAAAGTAGAAGCCTTTGTTATGCATTGCGGCGAAATGGGCAGTCGCTGGGGATTTAATCGCACCATTGGCCAAATGTATGGTCTGTTGGTGATAAGCGAACAAGCATTAACCGCCAATGAACTATCTGATCTGCTAAATATTTCACGTGGCAATGTCAGTATGGGCATTAAAGAGCTGCATTCTTGGCGCTTAATTCAGGTTCAACATAAGCCAGGTGATCGTAAAGAATATTATCGTCCGGCTGGTTCCATCTGGGAAATGGCAAACCGCATTTTTGAAGAAAGACGAAAACGCGAAATTGACCCTACACTAAGCTTATTGCGCGACAACTTGCTGAACGAACCTGCAAATCAAGAAGAAGTGTATGCCCAAAACCAAATGCGTGAAATTCACGATTTGCTCGAAAACATCACATTTTTCGCCGCTGAGCTACAAAGTATGAGCCCTGAAAAACTCAACACCTTGTTAAAACTTGGCTCTGGGATAGGTAAGGTGCTTGATATGAAAGATAGGTTACTAAAAAGCGGTAGCTAAACCACTAAAAATCTGAGCTTAAGCTAAGTCATTAAGCTCGGTTTTATTCCACTATTTATATTTTACTGTGCCACTCAGTGGCGCAATTAGCTTCCTATTGCCTGAAATTTGGCAAAAGGTAAGGAGTTTTCATGTTAACCACAGAATTACTGTCACGCATACAGTTTGCTACTAATATTAGTTTTCATATTTTGTTTCCTACTATCACTATTGCCATGTGCTGGTTTTTAGTATTTTTCAAAGTGCAGTTTGATCGCACAGGAGACGCAGTGTGGATGCGCACATATCGCTTTTGGGTAAAAATATTTGCCCTGACTTTCGCTATTGGCGTAGTGAGCGGTATCACCATGTCGTTTCAATTTGGCACTAACTGGCCAGGATTTATGGAAAAAGTCGGCAATATCGCTGGCCCTTTATTGGGTTATGAAGTGCTGTCAGCGTTTTTCTTAGAAGCAACATTTCTCGGTATTATGCTATTTGGTATCCAGCGCGTACCTCCTAAAATACATACTTTAGCCACCATTATCGTTGCCATTGGCACCACGTTGTCAGCATTTTGGATTTTATCGTTAAATTCTTGGATGCAAACACCAACAGGTTTTGAATTAAGAGACGGCGTTGCCTACCCTGTCGATTGGTTAAAAATTATTTTTAATCCGTCATTTAGCTATCGTTTTCCTCACATGCTGATTGCCTCAGGCTTAACAGCGAGTTTTTTAATTGCCGGTATTAGCGCATTTCGGCTGTTACGAGGTGACGATAAACGCGCACCAAAGCTTGCGTTAAAAATAGCTCTTACCGCCGCTATGGTACTTGCGCCATTGCAAGCCTTTGTTGGCGATTTGCATGGTTTAAACACCTTAGCGCATCAACCCGCGAAAATCGCAGCGATGGAAGGTGTTTGGCACACTGAAAAAGGTGCGCCATTGCTATTATTTGCCATGCCAAACGAGAAAACTCAACGTAATGATTTTGAAATCGCGATTCCTAACTTAGCCAGTTTGATCCTCACTCATCAGCTTGATGGTGAAATTAAAGGATTAACTGAGTTTGAGCATACGCCACCAGTAAAACCGGTATTTTTTGGCTTTCGCATCATGGTGGCTATGGGTGTGTTGATGATTGTCGTAGCCTGGCTTGCTCGTTATTTCTTATATCGTCAGGAGCGACACCAGCAAAAGATGCCTCGTTGGATGCTAAAACTGTTAGTAAGCATGAGTTTTTCCGGTTGGCTAGCCACCTTGGCAGGTTGGTATGTCACCGAAATTGGCCGACAACCTTTTCTGGTTACTGGCGTATTAACGGTAAAAGATGCCGCCACCAATATTGCACCAAGCAACGTAGCGTTATCGTTAATGCTTTATATTGCCGTGTATTGCGTTTTACTGATCGCCTATTTAAGCACGGTATTTATCATGGCGCATCGCGCTGTTGAAATTGAAGAAATTCAGCAAGACGAACATAAATTACCATTAAATAAACCAAGCACACCAACACAACAACCAATGATTCATCAGGAGCAAGCTAATGTTTGATCAAAATACTCTTGCCATTATTTTTGCCAGTTTAATGGCCTTTGCCACATTAGTTTATGCGGTTTTAGATGGTTATGACTTAGGTGTTGGTATGTTGCTGCCATTAGACAATGAAAAAGACAGCGACACTATGATTGCCTCTATCGGCCCGTTTTGGGATGCAAATGAAACTTGGCTGGTACTGGCTGTAGGTTTATTGTTGATTGCCTTTCCAAGCGCTCATAGCATGATCTTTAAAGCGCTTTATTTGCCCACAGTGTTTATGCTGATTGGCTTGATTTTACGGGGGGTTGCCTTTGACTTTCGTGCTAAAGCAGCATTTAACCACAAGGCGACGTGGAACCGTGTTTTTAAAATCGGGTCATTTTTAGCATCGAGCGCGCAAGGATATATGCTCGGGATGTATGTTATTGGCTTTGAACCAACACTTATTAACATTGGTTTTTCTCTGTTCAGTGCCATTGGTGTCAGCGCGGCGTATAGCTTTATCGGTGCAACTTGGCTGATCATGAAAACGGAAGGAGAGCTACAGCAACGCGCGCTTCGCTATGCCAAACGAACATTATTGATC
This sequence comes from Thalassotalea sp., assembly GCA_050300315.1. Classification (GTDB taxonomy): domain Bacteria; phylum Pseudomonadota; class Gammaproteobacteria; order Enterobacterales; family Alteromonadaceae; genus JBNKXM01. The sequence continues at coordinate 16,380 of JBNKXM010000004.1, forward strand.
AGTTTTACTGGTATTTGTTTAGTATCTGCAACCAATTTGATGATCGATAATAGTATTTACTTGCGCTGGCTTGATGCCTCATTTAGCTTCTTATTATTGCCTATCCCACTGATCGTCAGTGCGCTGTTTATAATGGCATGGCGTTCTATTCAACGCATTGACCGCGCAGAAAAAACGAATGAGGCTACACCGTTTCTCGCTTGTATTGGGATATTTATCTTCACTTTCTTAGGTTTAGCGATCAGTTTTTACCCGTATATAGTGCCATACCAGCTAACCATTTGGCAGGCGGTATCGGCGCCAGAATCATTGAACTTTTTATTGTACGGTACACTGTTTGTTGTGCCGACGATTGTTGCATATACCATCTTTTCGTATTGGGTATTTTGGGGAAAAGTTGAGGCGTTACGCTATTACTAAACGATTAACATAGGCGCTAACCTTAGTTAGCGCCTATAACTACCAAATAACAATAATTACCAAGTAACAATAATTACCAAGTAACAAAAAAGTTATCCTCTGCTTTGAGGTTGTTAAATGCTCGCAAACATTTAATCGTCTTTAAATCAACACTAACCTGCTGATTATTATGCTCAATACAGAGAAATTCTCGTTTGTTAATAATTTTGATCCCCGTGGCAATACCTTCAAATACTTGTTCGCTATGCGTCGTCACACTAATGTTACTCCGACGCATGCAAACAATTTCAAAGTGGTCATGGGCATCACAACTGATTATTTGGGTCATGACTTACTCACTATTATCAACAATTATGATAAGCGAATAATACTATGCCCAAGTGCCATTATGTCTTGCTGCACTTCAGGCTTGGCTATTTCACTGTGACAGAAGTTACAGCGTTGTAGTTTAATATTATTAGATACTAGTTCAATACTTGCTAAATATTGCTCTACAAACTGTTGAACGTGTTCAATATTTTCATCATTAACTAACACGTCAAAATGGATATGTTGCCCATCTTGAGTATCAACATGCGTATCATAAACATGTACTTTCATTTTCGTTCCTTTTTTATTGTTCACAAGAATTACAAAGCTTTGCCAGGCAAAGATAAGTCACCAGATGCCACATCAAAAACTTTTGCTACACAAAGTAGTGGCGCATGTACTTGTTGATTGATTTTTAGTCCCGCGGTGACTCCATCAAATGAAAAACCACTGGCTAACCCCACAGCAGATAACGGTACTTTCACCAGTACTTCACTCTCAGCTAAGGAAAAATCAAACCCAGGGCTGTCAATAAACAAGGGTAGATTCGGCCAAGTTGCGGGCAGTTTAGGCTGACCGCCTTCAGGAATATCTTTAACTTTCAATGCACCCTGACCACATGCATCATCAGGAACTAACACCACCCAATGACTATGCCAATTATCGCCGTCATTGGCGCTATCACCATCAGAATTTTCATCATAAAGCGGTGTGTCATCAAAATCTGGATGCACAGTTAATGCTAATGCCAAAATACCTTGGTCTTCTTCAAAACCAACCGCCGCACTGTTGAGACTAATTGGCCAAACATAGCTATATACTTCAGCACCCGCTAAATTTCCCTTAGCTTTGGGTAAGGATTTTCCGGCTTTACCTTTCACTGCTTGTTGAAACACTAAATGGCTACCTTGTGTAACGACCTTAGCGTGGACAATATCAAATTCTGCCGCTACATCAGGTGACGGTTGTGCCTGAATATGGCCATGATGCTTACTAGATGCCAAAGTGCTCCCGACAACTAATGTGCTCAATAAACTCGTCGCTAAAAACAATTTTGTTAATTTCATCTCAGTTCCTTAATAATTTAGTTTCGCCTCGAAACGTTTTTTATTTAAGCACGAGAAAACTTTACTTGTCAAATAAGTTTTGAGTCGATACTATCAACCCATGAATGATGATCTCTATAACTTAATCGAACGGCTGGCAAATTTATTGCGCCAAGAAGCACGTGCCGTTGGCCATAACATGGGACTGCAACCTGTACATCAGGATGCCTTGCATTATCTCGCCAGCTGTAATCGCTATTCTGATACCACACTAGCGGTCACTGAATATTTGGGATTGACCAAAGGCACGGTTTCACAAACTCTCAAGGTGTTAGAAAGCAAGGCCTTGATCACAAGAGAAAAAGATCCGAACGATAAACGCATCACCCATTTAACCGTGACTGAAGCAGGCAAGGCGTTTCTCACCCAAACCGCGCCACCTAAAAAGTTTTCTCAGGCAATAAGTCACTTAGCGACTGATGAACAACAGCAAGCGAAAACCTTGCTGGAAAAGACCTTATTACACTATCAACAACTTGCTGGACGTAATGCTTTTGGTGTCTGCAGGCATTGTAAATTTAATCAACAATCGGCTGATGGTATTGTTTGTGGACTGACCAAAGAATCATTAACTTTCAGTGATACTGAGCTCATTTGTCGTGAATATGCACAATAATGAATGAAATATACACTAGAGCGTGTTGAGCTTTGAGGTACAAAAATGAACAGCAAAGATCAACACACTCTAATAACATTAACTGTTTTTTGCATGGCTTTGTTTTGACTAATTGAGCGCTGCATTAGACAATATCAAATCATAAGTATCGTCATCTAACTCTATGCTTCTTATTATTTTTAAACACTTTTTCTGGCTGGGTTGTATTAGTTTCGGTGGCCCTGCCGCGCATATTGGTTACTTTCAGGAAAAGTTTATTAAGCAGTTACGCTGGTTAAGCCAAGAAGAGTTTGGCCATATCGTAGCGCTCAGTCAGTTTTTACCCGGTCCTGGTTCAAGCCAGGTAGGCTTTGCCCTTGGGTATCGTAAAGCTGGAGTTGCCGGCGCACTGACCGCATTTGTTGCCTTTACACTTCCCTCATTTATTTTAATGTTAGCGTTAGCGAGTTTGAGTTTTCAACTGGTTGATAATATTTATTTTTATGGCATCACTCATGGGCTAAAACTCTTAGCCGTCGTTGTGGTTGCTGATGCCGTATTAACCATGTTTACTAGTTTTTGTACTGGCAAACTAACACGCGCTATTGCCGTTGCTTCTGCTGTGCTCTTACTGTTTGTCGCTAACCTGTACACACAATTTGCCGTGTTGTTGATAGCGGCACTGCTTGGTATGAAATATCTAACGCAAGAACGAGCAATACCAACAACGAAAGTGCAATTGTCGTGGCCATCGTTACTGGCATTTATTGCCTTGTTATTATTACTGCCAATCTTGGCGAGCGTATCACCACAGTGGCAATTGGCGGCTAATTTTTATCAGGCGGGGAGTATGGTGTTTGGTGGTGGTCATGTGGTGCTGCCATTACTACAAAATTTGCTCGCTGAGCAGTTATCCACCGATACCTTCTTAACTGGATATGCCGCCGCGCAAGCCGTGCCTGGCCCGATGTTTACCTTAGCGAGCTTTTTAGGCTTTCATCTGTCACCTAACTTCCCTGTACTTGGTGCGTTGATTGCAACATCGGCGATCTTTTTACCTGGCTTTTTACTCATGGTGACGTTTTTAAAACACTGGCAAGGACTCGCTAATATGCCAAGTCTTGCCGCCGCGATGCAGGCTGTTAACGCTGCGGTTGTTGGTTTGTTATTAAGTGCATTGTATTTACCTGTGTTTAGCTCCGCCGTTGTAAATGG
>JBNKXM010000005.1:0-19344 GCA_050300315.1 Thalassotalea sp.
GTTAACCCAATGACTGACAATAAAGTCATTCGTGATGGTAATAAAGTGCGTGTTTATATGACCTCAGTTGCGCCAACCTATGGCTTGGAGTCATTTAAGGTGAAATTGGGCAACGAAGTTACCATGATTATTACCAACTTAGACCAAGTAGAAGACGTAACACATGGTTTCTGTATGACTAACCATGGTGTGCAGATGGAAATTGGTCCACAACAAACGTCGTCAATTACCTTTACTGCCGACAAACCGGGTGTACAGTGGTACTACTGTAACTGGTTCTGTCATGCACTTCATATGGAAATGCGTGGCCGTATGTTAGTTGAGGCATAAGCACTTAACGATATGTTAAAAATGATAGCGGGAGTATTTGTAAAGAATACTCCCGTTTTTTTATCTTAACGTAAATCAATACCATGCTCTAAGTAAGCTTTTAAGCACATCAACATATGCATCCAGCCACCACAATTTTCATATGACCCTGTCAAGCCTTGTTGATCTTGTGGCCAGCCTTGTTCACTAATGCTAACCATAGTTTGCTGCTCATTTAATGCTTCAAATTTTAATAATACGGTGATTTCGTATGACTCTGCTTCTGTTTTTTTCCACGCTTTTGCATCAAGTCCAAGCTCAATAAGCTGATTTTTAATCACTTTCTTAACGGTAACTGGGTAATCTCCCCATTCATTCCAATGCCAGACAATTTGCTGTCCCTCGTTTAAGTTGTCACTGCACTTATCGGCAAAATACTTAGTTAACAACTCCTTTTTTATAACGGCTTGAAAAACATCGGGTAGCGGCTTTTCGATTTTGGTATTGACGGTATAGTTTGTGCTCATTAGTTGCCTCTTGAACTTTACTGTTGATATGTTATAAATTTATAACATGTTTGTGGTTTGAGCAAATTGATGAGCGAATATTTAGAAAAAGAGATGCAGGACGATCTAGTATTCAAAGCACTGGCGGCAAGTGATCGGCGCAAAATATTGGATTTACTCAAAGATGCCCCAAAAACGACCGGTGATATTTGTCAGTGTTTATCTTGGTTGAGTCGCTGTTCGGTAATGCAACATTTAAAAGTATTGGCGCAAGCGGGTTTGATCATCAGCCAAAAGCAAGGGCGGCATAGTTGGAATTATCTTGACGTTGCCCCGATCCAAGGAATTTATCACCGATGGATAAAAGCTCATGCTTCATCTGCAGCGTCATTTTTACATGTGTTAAAAAATGATATAGAAAATTCTTCAGATTAGTTGTCATAGTTTAATCAAGATCAAAAGAGCACAGCTCAAGTGCTGATATGATTTATGTCACATTTCGCAATGGGAATACTTCGGTGACGTTATTGACAAATTTTCAACGGTATTTATTGCTCAGCCTGATGCTGTTGCAATGTCTACTGGTCAATATTTCTTTTGCGCAGCAACGTAATATCTCGTCGAATGAAAATCTACAACAACACTTAGATCAGGCCAATGATGGCGATGTTTTAATACTTGCTAAAGGAATATATCACGGCAATTTTGTCATTAAACACAGTATGAGTCTGCGTGGTGAAGATGGCGCAGTTATCGATGCGCAAGGTAAAGCTAACGGATTACTACTGCAAGGCTCAGATATCACTATTGAAAACCTGACGATTATAAATTGGGGATATGATTTAACAGCGCAAAATGCAGGTATCTACTCGGATAGCCCGTCGCAACGTCTTTTGCTTAAAAATAATCGGCTAACAGGTGATGGCTTTGGTATTTGGCTGCAAAAATCGGCGCATTCAAAAATCATTGGCAATGTGATTGAAGGAAATACTGAATTACGCTCTGCTGATCGCGGCAACGGCATTCAATTATCGAGTGTTAAAAACAGCGTGATTGCCCATAATGAAACCAGTTTTGTACGTGATGGTATCTATGTGCAGGCGAGTGAAAATAACGTTATCGAACAAAATACCATGCATGATTTACGCTATGGTATTCATTATATGTACTCCTATGATAATTCTATTCTCGACAACTTGGCATATAACACACGTGCTGGTTACGCGATGATGAGTTCCAGACGGTTAAAAATCTTAAATAACGAAACAGTCAATAGCGAAGACTATGGTTTTTTACTCAATTTTATTACTGAATCGACCATTTCAGGTAATCGCATCAAAAATGTCTGGACTAAGCCGGAACACAAAGTATTAGGTCGTGATGGCAAAGGCTTGTTTGTATACAACTCAGGTTATAACACCATAAGTAATAATGTCGTTGATACCGCCGAAATTGGCATTCACCTAACCGCAGGTTCAGAACAAGTTAAAGTGTTTGGTAATAGCTTTATCAATAATCCAACGCAAGTTAAATATGTCTCGAATAAAAAACAGGAATGGAGTCAAGACCAGCAGGGCAATTATTGGAGTAATTACCTTGGTTGGGACATGAACAGTGACCATATCGGCGATGTGGTATTTGAACCCAACGATGGTATCGACAAGCTGTTGTGGCAATACCCAGAAATGAAAATGTTAATGGATAGCCCAGCAGTGATTATTTTACGATGGGTGCAACGCCAATTTCCTATTTTAAAACCACCAGGTGTTAAAGACAGTTTTCCATTAATGAGTTCACCTCATAGTGGAACATTCTCTCACTTGCCTGAAGTGGTATCTAAAGATCAAATCAATGCCAGCGCTAACACAGCGTTGCTAAAAGGATAACTATTATGACTCAGTCATCTATGCAAGAGCCATTAGTTAGTTTAACTGGGGTCGGTAAACATTACCCTAAATTAACGGCTCTGCACTCGATAAATTTACAGATGAAAGAAGGCGAAGTGTTGGGACTATTTGGTCATAACGGCGCTGGAAAAACTACTATGATGAAGCTGATCTTAGGTGTGATTTCGCCTAGTCATGGTCAGGTTAGTGTCATGGGCTGTGCGCCTGATTCTAAAGAAGCTTGGCATATGCGCTCAAAAATCGGTTACTTGCCAGAAAATGTTAGCTTTTATGAACAACTAACTGGTTTGGAAGTACTCACTTATTTTGCTAAGTTAAAGGGTTTTAATAAGCAACATGCCATGGCGTTATTAGAGCAGGTTGGTATAGCCCATGCGATGAAGCGACAAGTTAAAACCTATTCTAAAGGTATGCGCCAACGCTTAGGACTAGCGCAGGCATTTATTGGTCAACCCAGATTGTTGTTGCTTGATGAACCAACCGTAGGTTTAGACCCGATTGCAACCGCAGAGTTTTACCAAACCGTAGATCGTTTGAAAAGCCAAGGCACTAGCGTCATTCTCTGCTCCCATGTTTTGCCTGGTGTTGAGCAACATATTGACCGAGCGATGATTCTATCTTCAGGTAATTTATTAGCTTCTGGCACGCTTGCGCAACTGCGTAGCCAAGCAAATTTGCCGATTCAAATTCGCCCTTACGGGCTTAATGGTGCGTTACGTCAAGATTCTCAATTGATTAAATATTTAGCAGAAAGAGATGATACCTTGTATGTACCTGAGGCTGAAAAGTTGACAACGTTGCGTCAGCTCTTGGCTTATGAGGCGTTACAAAACATCGATGTTGAACCGGCAAATCTAGAGCAAGTGTATCAATATTATCTAACGCAATATCATGCAACCAGCACTGATAACCTTGCGGCCAAGCAGGAGGTATTGTCATGAATCAAATTTTGGCGGTAGCAACAAAAGAATTTTATGATGGTTTGAGAAATCGCTGGTTATTATCTATCACCTTGATTTTTGCGATATTATCTATTGGTTTAACCTACTTTGGTGCAGCAGCAAGTGGTGTTGTTGGTGTGGCATCGTTATCAACCACAGTTGCCAGTTTAGCGAGCTTAGCTGTTTTTCTTATTCCACTGATTGCCTTATTGTTAAGTTATGACAGCTTTGTTGGGGAACAAGAAAGCGGCACCTTGTTATTATTGTTAACTTATCCACTCAGTAAAACGCAGTTATTGCTAGGCAAGTTTGTCGGTCAAGGTGGCATCATTGCGTTAGCAACATTGCTGGGCTTTGGTAGTTCAGCGCTAGTGTTATATTGGCAAATCGATGACACTACAGTGTTTAGTGTGTTCTCTACCTTTATTTTTAGCGCCGTAATGTTGGGCTTAAGCTTTACCGCCATTGCGTATGTTATCAGTTTGTTGGTGACTGAAAAATCAAAAGCGGCAGGGTTTGCGTTAATTACTTGGTTCTTATTTGCGTTAGTATTTGATCTGGCATTGTTGGCGCTGTTAGTAGGCGTTGAAAATGGCGTGAGCCAACAAGGACTAACACAGTTGATGATGTTAAATCCCTCAGACATTTTTAGATTAGTTAACCTTGCTGGCCTCGATAGCAGCGACGTCAACGGTGCTTTGGCTATCGCTATTAAGTCGAGCCTGTCACAAGGACAGTTATTTTCGCTATTAACCGTATGGGTTGTTTTGCCTTTAGTATTGGCGACATTTATTTTTAAGAAGAAGAAGCTCTAATGAAAAATATTCCATTAATCACCTTTTGCAGTTTAGTTTTACTATTTGCTTGCTCTAAGCAAGAAAACGATACCCAGATGATTCATCAGGCGGCGGCCATTGAAGCAGCAGATGAATGCCATTTGTGTGGCATGTTGATATCCAATTTTTCAGGCCCTAAAGCTGAACTTTTTCAAAATGGCGTCAACCAACAACAAAGTCAAAAAGTGCATAAGTTTTGCTCGACACGCGATATGTTTAGTTACTACCTAGATCCGGAAAACAAGCGCAATGTTACCACTATTTTTGTCCATGACATGAGTAAATCTCCGTGGGATGAACCAAACGATAGTTACTTTATTGATGCAAAAAGCGCTTGGTTTGTTGCCGGCTCAGAAAAAACTGGTGCTATGGGAAAAACATTGGCAAGTTTTTCAAAGCAACAAGATGCGGAAAAATTTGCGGCAACCTTTGGTGGTCAAGTACTGCGCTTTGAGCAAGTCGATCTGTCAGTGTTGATGTAAATTCAATGATCTAGATTGCCACTTGAAAAATGCGCTAGCTTAGGTAGGCTGATCATGAGTTTACTGACAAAGTGGCAAGTATGCGAAATCTGAAACGGGTAATTTCTCTGAGCTGTTTGGTGTTGTTGGCGTCTTGTTCTGGACGTCAGGAACCAATGGCTAAATACAGCAGCTACTTTAATTTTTCAGCGGTCGCTAGCTATAGCACTTTTGACCGAAATTCATCTTTCGCTGAGTTTCAAAATATCAGTGATGCAACGCGTAACAGTATTGAGATGTCGATAGAGCAAGCACTAGACGCACAAGGGCTTAAATATCAGTCGAGTGAGCAAGCGGATATCATTATCGGTTATCATTTGATTGATAAAGCTGGCGAGTTAAAAAAATATAATCGCGGGGTGAAATTTTGTTTACCATGCTTACAAGCGAGTAACCATCCGCAGCAAAAACAACATTGGCCGATGTTACCCGGTAGTCTAGTACTTGATGTGGTTAACGTTAAAAATAACCGTTCGGTGTGGCGCAGTGTTTATCCATTAAATATTCAATCGCAAGACAATAGTTTTGAGGTGCAAGATAAAATTATGACTGCAATTTCTGTGATGCTTAGTACCATGCCATCATCTTAGTTGGCACAGTTTAGAAGATAATTATGCTTAAATGGTTCGTTATTTCTCTGCTCGTTATTTTAGTGTTTATTAGCATTTTGCTCGGTCTTGGCAAACTGTTACATGATAATGAGCAACGGGTTACGCAGGTAAAAGCTCAACGCGTGACACCGCAAAGCGTTCAACAAGTAACAGATGCATTAGCTGACGAATCGTCCAGTGATGATGAGTCCACCGCTCTGGATAATCGCCAAAAAATTGCCGAGATCATCACGACTAATTTAACCTGTGTGAACGATCAACAATGTGTGGTGGTTGACGCCCAGTTTGCCGATGTCAGTTGCCAGTTAGCGATAAATACCATAGGAGCGGCAATATTAGCTAAAGCGTCGTTAACTGAAACTCGTATGGGAAGCTGCCCAACAAAGCGTGAACACGCAAGTGCCGTATGCCATGCGAACGTTTGCTTGTTGCAAATATCTGACTAGAAATTGAAATTTGTCTTACCGCTCATTTATGAATGTCGCTATAATGTGCAAAAATAGAAATTTGAGTAGTTATGACTTTTCCAAATGATGAAACAGGTCAAGTACTGGCCGAGATGCAAGCCGCAGGCGTTGATTTAACAATTGTTCATAATGTTGTTTTTTTTCAATTGTTTGAACAGAAATCTCAGGCGGAAGCCATGGCGGAACATTTAAAAGCTAAAGCGCCTGATATTATTGTTGATATTCATCCAGATGAAACGCCAAATGTTTGGGATCTTGATTGCACTGTTAAGATGTTACCCGATTACGATGCCATTATTGCGCAAGAAGCACAGTTTGAGCAACTTGCGGCAAAATTTGATGGTTATAATGATGGCTGGGGGATCGAAGCTTAGTTTTTCAGCCTGCGATGATCTTCACAATACCAAGTAAGCAAGGTTGAACATTTAGCCTTGCTCCTTGCAATTATTTACACTCTTCTTACAGATTTCTACATCTTTAACACACTTATCAAACAGCGAATAATTTTCTTTAGCAGGATAATCACCTCATCTCTTAAATACTTAAAGGAAGAAGAAATGAAACATTTATCTAAGCTATCAGCGCTAATTATCGCTGTGTCATTAAGTGCTGGTGCATTAGCACAAGATGTCAAACCTACGCATACCATAGGCTTACAAAGTGGCGGTGGCGGACTTGAATACAAAGGTAAAGATACCGATGGTCAAGGTGTTGGCGTTGGCTATTTGTATTACAACTACCGTTTTATGCCTAATTTTTCTTTTGAAGCGGGATTACTAGGTGCCGAAGATGTTGATGACTGGCAGTGCGACAAGGGCGATAATAGTAAATTTACCTGCTACAGCGATGACAGTGATGATTTTGAATTACAAGCTGATAATTTTGAGTTTGGTTCGATGATCCTTGCCATTAAGGGCGAATATCAGTTATCAGAACATAATCTTTTTTATGCCAAGTTAGGTGCTGAGTTTTATGGTTATCAGTTTGATCTTAATAGAGATGAAATCGTTGATAAAGAAGGCACAGGGCTTTTTGTCGAAGCTGGTTGGGAATATCGTTGGGACAATGGAATGGGGATTAATCTTGCCTTGCAAAACCATGATTTAGGCAATTTAGAAATGAATTCCTTCAATATTGGAGTGAGTTACGCGTTTTAACTAACGTGTAACTAGCAAACGCCTAACTATTGTTGAGCAGGCGTGTCTTTGTCGATGATTTGAAACGCAGGTAGTGAAACTTGCCAATAAATCGCCGCTAGCCGTAATGTTAAAGCCCCTGACATTGCGGCGAGTGTTGCGTTATTTTCTGACCAGGCAAGCCAATCGAAAATAACAAATAGACAGCCGCCGAGCATCGCTGCTAACGCGTAGATTTCTTTGCGCAAGATCATCGGGATCTCATTGCAAAGCACATCGCGGATCATACCGCCAGCGACGCCGGTAATTGTACCCATCACTATTGCCACTGAGGTAGCTGCACCTAAATCCAGCGATTTCTGGGTGCCTAACACAGCAAACAGTGCAAGTCCTAATGCATCAGCGATTAATAAAAAGCGTTTTGGGATGCGCTTGGGACGGCGTATAAAAATGATGGTTAAGATAGCGGTCGCTAAGATAACAAATAAGTATTTTGGATCGGCTACCCAAAATACTTGGGTGCCTAAGATCACATCTCTTATTGTACCGCCACCTATGGCGGTTACCGCGGCTAACACTACAACGCCAAAGGGATCGAGTTTATAACTGCCCGCCATTAATGCACCAGAAAGCGCAAAAACGACTACACCAAACAAGTCAAGCCAGTAAAGCAGTTCAAACATAGTGTTATTTTACCAGAGGTAAATCAGCGGCCACCCATGCTTTGTAGTCGCCAGTTAAATGATTCAAATTAGTGAAGCCATTGTCGCTTAGTATTTGCTCCGCTACTTGTGCTCTGCGCCCTGAACGACAATGCACGATCACCATAGTATCTTTGTATTTCGTCAATTTATCGAGCTGTTGCTCAATTTGATCATGACTGATATTAAGTGCGCCTTGGATATGTCCTTCGTTAAATTCTTCAGACGTTCTGACATCAAGTACCACAAACGGTTGTGCTTTAGGGGCGTTAAGTAAACTTAGCAATTGCTCTTGAGAGACTTTATTGACCTGTTGAGCAAATGAAAATACTGCGGTTAAGCTAAGTAATAATAGTGTAATTAGTTGTTTTATTTTCATTATTTTTACCTTTATATAGAATTATTTAACATTGAGTATAGTGATAATTATCATGCTTGATACCAGTAAACCAATAATTAATGTCGAGATGACATTTAATTGTTTGATTGCCTGAAAAATATGTTTTACTTCGGGTTGTCTGCCTTGTTGATTAAAGCTGACCCGACGTAATTTTTCTCGCTCGTACATCGCCACGCCACCGAGTTGCACAGTTAAAATATATGCAAAATAGCCGATAAGCAGGTTGCTGTTGAGTTTAAAAAAGTGTTGTTTAACTAAACGCCAGTACAAAATAATTGGTTGATGTAAATTAGTGAGAATTAATAAAAACAGCCAAAGTCGGTAAGGTAACCATTGAAAAAATGCTGTGAGCTTATCAACAAACAGACCGAATGCGCGAAAGCGTCTTACTTTGGTATTCCAGCAATAATGCATCTCTAGTAGTAAACGATAACTAAATGCCGCTAAAGGACCAAACAATAAAAAATAACAGCCGACAACAAATTGCTGCTGTAAATGCTTAAGTAATAAGGTCTCTATTGTTGCTTTAGCTAACCCTAACGGGGAAAGTTGTTCTGTATCACGCAGTAAATGAGCGGATAACACTTGTTTGGCTTGGTATTTATCTTGCGCGATAAGTTGTTTGCATTCTTGGCGAGCAAGGGCGTTGAGGTTGAATGAACCAAAAGCAAAGTACAGTATTAATGCACTCCATAGCCAAGGCACTTCGACGAAGTCTTCAAATAGCCATAAAATAATAATAATGGGCGTAAAGGTAATTAACGTGGCGATTGCACCGGCAATTTTACGATGATTTTCACTATGATGGTCTTTATTAACTTTGTTTGCTAATTGCTGGCAATAAAGCGGAAAGATTTTTATCGACGCGGTCTGCGCAAACCGACTATGGATAACTCGCAGTACAATAACAACCAACAATATCAGTATATTGATTGCGGGTGTTGGAAGTTGCGAGATGAAATCCATAGTCTGTTTAATGTTCTGAGCGTTAACTTAACGTCGATTGATCTTTTAGGCTGTCTAACATGTTCAGCACAAGCTGAGACGAGTTAACCGAAGCGGTTTCTAAATATGCTTCAAATGAACTAGGTGACTCTTTACCTGCGATATCTGACATCGAACGAATAACGACAAATGGTACGTTAAGCTGATGACAGGTTTGCGCGATTGCTGCACCTTCCATTTCCACTGCCGCCATGCTTGGGAAATTTTTACGTGCCTTGGCAATGTCATCATCTTTAGTCATAAATGTATCACCTGTGGTGATCAGGCCAACGAGCGTTTGAATATTTTCTAACTGAGCAATGCCTTGTTGTGCGGCTGCTACTAATGTTGGATGAGGCAAGTAAGCCGCAGGGTTTGCAGGTAACTGACCAATTTCATAACCAAAGGCGGTAACGTCAACATCGTGATAACGTACTTCTGAGCTGATGACAATATCACCTACTTTTAGTGATTGCTCAAAACCACCAGCTGAGCCGGTATTGACGATATAATCAGGCTGAAATTCGCTGATCAAAAATGCAGTTGCCAATGCCGCAGCTACTTTGCCTATGCCCGATTGGACAATGACCACATCGGTGCCATTTAATTGCCCTTGATAAAAGGTGTAGCCGCCAATTTCAGAAGTGGTTAACTGCTCGAGTTTGCTTTTTAAAATGGCAACTTCAGGCTCCATCGCGCCAATAATACCTGCTTTCATATCGTTCATATTTAATTGTTTGAAAAGATAAGCAAATTATAACGTGAATATTCGTTTCAGTTGTAATGTTTTTCGTGGTTAATCCAAGTTGCGCGTTTGGGAGCGATTTTTAGGTTGAATAATTGAAGAGGGGAAATTGGCTCATAAGTTGAGCCAATTTTTCTGATTGTAAATCTAGCCTAAGGTATTAGTGAGGTAAGCCTGCAGGCTGAGGCGCCCCAATTTGTTTAGCCATTGTAGCATTTGGTAGTGCATGTGCCGCGGCTGTTGTTATGACGCCAGTATTAGAAGCTTTAGGTTTCGAGCGAGCTTTTACTAATGGCGCAGGAATAATTCTACCTTTGACTTTAGGTGCCGGTCTTTGATTACCTAAAATTCGGCTATTGATACAAGTGCGAATTTCTTCTAGTGTGTAGTTACTTTTAACTTTGATCCTAAGATGCGGTATCGCGGCAGCTTCAAGTGCGCCACTAACAAACCAATCTTTTTTAACTTTATAACCTTTACCTTGGGTATCTACTAAGTCGATGGTGCCTAATAGTTTCATTGTGCTACGTTCACAAATAACAAAGTCTAAGTACTTGTTGTCTGCGTTACTGACTGCGGTTTGACTGGCACGAGCTGACACACCATTTCTAATGGTAACTATGTCAGACAGTTTAACGCGATTAACGATGCGATATTCAACTCCAATTGCTTGTTCAAGCAAGTTTTGAAAGTTCTTTTCTGCGGGAGTAAATACCGTATTTTTTTTATCAAATGGAAATGGAAAACTATTGTCGTTTAACCGACTCGCTAATAAAGCAACAATAACAATTAGGCTGATCATGGCGAATAATATTAGTTCCATAGATGGCTCCAGCAATTCAAAATTTTGACAATGATAACTTTGTGTTAACTAAAGCAGAATCTATGCCAGAGCGAGAAGTTATTTTCATCAGAAGAAAATAGTACAAAATTATAATATTGTGATTTGCTAAATTAGTTTAATCTAATGTATTATGCATGCCGATATTACACAAGAATTAGGAAAACTGTTATGGCGAGCGATTTGTTAAATTGTTTAGAAATGATAAACCCTCTAATGCCAAACGAAAGACTTATAGTGGGCGGCCAACCCAGCATCGCTGATCTTGAGTTATTAAAAGCCCAAGGGGTAACAACTGTGATTAACTTAAGACCAGAATCTGAGCCTAATGACTTTAGTGAGTCGCAAATTGTTAACCAATTGGGGATGGAATATTGTCATATTCCGCTGAGCACCATTGAAAGTTTCACTGAAGAAGCTTGTCATTGTTTGCGCCAAACATTAGCGTCGTCAAAATCTTGTCTCATTCATTGTGCTACGGGGAACAGAGCAGGGGCTTTGATTGCGTTGAAATCACACTGGTTGGATAACTTGCCAGCGGAACAAGCAATTGAGTATGGAAAACAAGCTGGGCTGACCATGTTAGAGCCTCAGATCCGAAACTTGCTTGGCTTAACGCGATAATTTTGATATCGCGTTAAGCTATAACGTAAGTATATTTAAGGTAACATTTTGTTTATCGTTTGGTCTTTTTTGATAAAGTGATGGAACAAGGCCGCGCCAACATGCAGTGCGATTAACACGTAAAATACAGTGCCGATCACCTCATGACTTTCTTCAAAAAAATCAGCGAGCGATTCATTGGGCGAGATCAATCTTGGCAACTCAAGACCAAAAAAGATTAACGATTTATTTTCGGCATTTAACGTGAGATAGCCGAGAATTGGCATGATGATCATGATGCCGTAGAAAATCAAATGTACGTATTTCGCAAGTGGTGGGGTCGTGCTAATTGCTCCGTTGTTACTTGGGCGAATACGAAAGTAAAAGCGAGCAAATACTAATAAAAACACGATAGATCCTAAGGTAAAATGTATGAGCTTCATTAAGTCTCTAGCATCGGTTCCTTTTTCAAAAATTCCTCTAAATTCAATAAAGGCAAATGTTGCTGCAATTAAAACCAGCATGAACCAATGTATGAGTCGGCTAGTGCTACTGTATTTGTCTGTGGATGCTGTTGGCGACATAAATAAATTACTCTATAAAACGTTAATGATAATGAGTTTATAGCATTATAGGAGATATTCAGCCATTGGACAGATGTCTATAGTGTTTAAAATAACAGTTAAAACAAGTGGTTGTAGTTAGCTATTTATTAGAAATTTATATTTGGCTATGCCAAAAAGTCTTCAAAAAACCATGCTGAAAATTCATGCCTGCCATCAACATGCGCTTTTGCATAGATGTGAGACGCTTGCTGGCGCACGGTTTTTTCTTTGGTTTCTCGCACTACGCTGATCTCTTTAAAATTAAGCCCTTTTAACATCAGTAGTGCAATTTCTTGTTCACTGGTAGTAAGTTGCCACTGGTCAAATTGTTGTTGGATCACTTCACTGTATTTGTGGCGAGCGGCATCCATTTCTGCTGAAACTTGCGACATCTTAGTGTTTGCGTCATGTAATTGTTGTTTGGTGGTTAAGAGTGCGCGATGTTGTCTATTAAGTTTAAGGATCAGTGAGGTGGCTGCTGTCGCAGAAGCGATAACCAGCAATCCTTCGATTATCAAATGAAAAGAGGGGACACCCATGACAGAATCAATATAAATATCAAAGAGATTCAATGACATTATCGTGATCAGTAATAGGATAATTAAGATGTCTCTCATTGACGGTGATCCATTAGCCGTTGGATGTCTTGGCAGGGTAGATTAATACCCCGCCATCGTTGTTAGATGCGAAGATTAGCTGGGATATTTTTGCTCTAAAGCGCTATAGAGCTGTTGTTGAAAATCAACGGCGCTGGCATCTAATTGTTTTACTAAGGCAGCGAGTACTTCATTGTCTTCTTCACCATGCCAAATTTTGATGTAACTGCCATCTTTATAACCGTGGTCTTGTCGGAAAAAGTTTAAGGTATTTTTACCAACATATTGTCTAAACAGCTCATCTAAGTCCATGTTCATTAAATGCATGCAGTCAGCAAGTGCTTTAGCGTTAAAGGTTTTGTCGGTAACCGCGGCAGACGCTAATGCTTCAAGCGCTAGTTTAAAATCATTTTCAGTCGTTGTTTGTGTTAACTCATGGGCAAGTTGTTCGGCTATCACGTCTATGCTGTTGCCACTCATTAAGCGCAAACTGAGGCCAAAGTGAAAAATATCGACGAGTTCAAGTTGTACCTGAGCGACATCGATTTCTTGATGCTTCCACCATTTCCAGCCGTGATGGTCGAGCATTTCTGCACATTCAACCCAAATGGCGCGATACCATTCATAACCATTGTCACGCCATGTTTCGCTAACACGTGTGTTCATGGCATCTTGCATGCTCAGCATTTGACTGATCTGATTTTTTGCGGTCAATAATTCACTCATTTTTTACTCTATAGCTGGTTTAATGATTAACTCGCTATAGTTTGCCGCAGCTGTCTGCAAGGTACAAGTTTTACTGGCGAATTGCTTCGCCAGTAATGGCAAAAATCACTGATCAGCGACTGATTTTATACCTAGTTTTTTAAATAACATTGCCGCTGGGCAAAATCCGGTGAATGATGATTGAAACATATTGGCACCAACAAAAACGGTGAACCAGACAAATCCTGGATGTACGTAAACTGTTAATACCACAGACAGCAACACCATAAAACCGGCGAAGCGAAGAACTGCGTTTTCTAATGTCATGATAACTCCTTAACCTTGTTGATAATAAACTGATTAAAATTGTGCCGTGACTCTGAGCCAGGCGTTGCTATTTTGTTCATGTTGACCAAAAAAGCTATGTTGTTGTTCACCCCAAAAAATATTGCCACCCAAAGCAAATGACCAACGATCGCTGTAACGATAATTTACCGATGCTTTAAGGTAGCCGTCATCGTCTGATGGTGAATAAAAATTAAATAATGACCAGCGTAACTTTTGCTGCACTGCCATGTAAGTTAACCGTACTGTAATTAACTGGCGGTTTCGTTTTACTGCTAGATCTGGTGTCGGTGAATTATCAATAAACGCTTGATAATCTTTCGTTTGTTCAAGGTAATATTGCGCACCTAATGTTAAGTTAGTAGCGAGTTCGGTTTCATAGCCAAGCAAAAAGCGCTCTTGGCTATTCGCGATCATCGGGTTGTTACCATCAGCATCATCAACACTATTGTAATGTGCATATTCAGCATTAAATAAACCATTGCCTAGCGGCATTCTCGCGCTTGCTCCCCAGGAGTTTAATCGTGGGAAGTATGGTGTCATGACTTGTGATGAGGTTGTTTTCATACCAACCGGTGTCGGCCAAAAGCCTTTGTAACCATACAGGGCATATTCGACTGAGTTTTTGTTAGTGGCGATACGAACCGACCATTGATCACTGTTCGTCGTTTGGACGCTAAAATTATCGGCTGGTGCAACCAACATGCGATACTGCGGTGAGTAAAATGAAAAACGTTCACCAGTTAAGTAATTATCCGGCGTAAATTCTGGCGTCCACACGAGATCAAACGAAAAACCTTTATAGTACCAAGTCGCTTTTGCGCTATCTGATGGTGCTTTAAGGTATTGATCATCTCTACCAGAGAAAAATGATTGCCAGTCTTTGGCAAATAAATCATTAAGAAACACATAATCACCCGTGCCCCAAGTTAGTACTTGTCTGCCTAGTTTCATATCTAAATTAGCAATTGGGCTAAAAGCGATATTTAGCTCACGCGTTTGCCATGTGTTTTCTTTGGTTACGCGGTCAAACAACCAGTCGCCGTTTGCTGAAAACTCAAAGTACTGATGGCTGTAATCTACATTGATGCGCGTTCTTAACTCTTTTAGTGAAGATGCAGACGCCACAGGGTTTGATTGTAAAAATGTGCCATAGGCTGCTTCAACAAAACCAGTGATTTGCCAAGGAGAGCTTTCAGTCTCGCCCCATTCTTCATCACCCCATTCTTCTTCATTGCTCACCTCATTAACGGCGTTATTGATTATCTCAGTGGCTTGGCCATTAGCAAAGCCACTGGATAACATTAACAATAATAGCGTGATAGGTTTAATGCTCTGTTTCATGATGCTCTACTAATTTAACCAAGCTTTAGGTGGCGTACGTAAACTTCTTTCTGAAAAAATGCTGTCAGGTAGCCCAATATTGTAGGTTACGTTGCGAAATTGCATTTCTGTGTAGCTGCCATCACTCATTTGTGTGATCTTAGCGTGCAATACGGTTGGGAAACCTTGTACTTCACCAAGTTTTAATACTTTCATTTCACGAATGATTTTCTGTTCGCTGTTAAAATATTGCACTTGCATTGGGATATACGTACGTTTATCTATGGTGATTTGATAGTAAGCATATTCAACCGATGACGGGTCTTTTGGCTCAGCTTTAATTAAATAGCTCTCGTCTTGTTCACTTAGCAAAGTAAAGTTGTCTTCGGCAGGATTACGACCAGAAACATCTTCGTAATAAAAATGAGCACCGACAAAAGAAGTGCGCTTATCACCCGCTGAGATACGCTTGACTAAGTCAAGCGCTGGTAAATACAACCAGCGGTCATCATCTTCGGTGACTTTTTTGGTGACTCTGAAAATCGTACCTTTGACATCCGTTGGTTTAGAGAAAAACACTAACATGTCTTGATTGCCTAAATCAGCTTGGTCTTTTCGTAAAATAGTGAATTGACGCATTTGTTTGTTGCCTTGGGCGTCAACGATGATCATCCGCGCCTGGGCTCGTCCATCGTCACCAGCGTAATAGGAAGCTAGGTTACTTTTTGCGATAATTTCATTGACGTCGACGGCAAACGCGGGCGCTTGGATTAATAACCAACTAATAACGATAGTGCGTATGTTTTTAACTACTGTATTCATAACGACTCCTTAAATAAATGGTTTAGTTTGCTACTTGCGTTTTACTTTGAAATAACGGTAATAACGCGGGTAATAACACTAAGGTGACTAACGCTGAGACCAACATAATACTCGCTAAGAAGAAGCCTACCGTGATGTATGGCATTAACGGTGAAAGTAACAACGGGGTAAAACCGATAGCAATAACAATCGCGTTGCGAGTGATGGCACGGCTCGGCTCTTCAAACATCAGTGTCAATGCTTTAGATAAGCTGCCAGTTTCTTTTTCTAACTCACGGACGCGCTGTAGAAAATGAATCGCAAAGTCAATTGATAGGCCTAAGGTTAACGCTGAAAGTACCGCGATTGGCATGTCATACGCTTTACCAACCCAACCGATTAACCCGTAGATCATGCTAATGGTAAAGGTCAGAGGTAACATTGCCAGCACGCCATATTTGAATGAACGGAATAACACCACCATCATTAAAAATACAACGACAAATGAAGAGATCAGGCTGTTTAACATGCCGCTGACCATAGCATCTTGCCAGACAATATTAAGATACGATTTACCTGCCCATTGCATTTCAACAGCTTGTGGTGCTGGATGCTTGGCCACATAGTCATTGACCCAAGCAACCACAGCACTGGTATGTTGATTGTCACCACTGGTCATTTGTAACCAAATTAATGACTGCTGATAATCTTTACTGACAAAGTGCCATAAGTCTTGCGGGCGATGAGACGACTGATATTGTAATAACGTTTGCGCAACACCATTACTGGTCTCAGGAATAACAAAATCACTGTCTTGGCCAGAATGTAACTCGCGATTTACCGTGCGTACGATATCGGTGAGGCCATTGGTTTTACCAACTAATGGTGTTTCGTTCATTGCTTTTTGTAAATCGGCAAGCCAGTTAAGCATTGCAGGTTGCATAAATAATTTCTGCTCAGTGAGCTGCTGTTCAACAAATTTAGCTAATTTTTCAACGCTTTCTTGTTGCTCTTCATCGACATTAAAACTTAAATCGTCGAGTAAAATCAGTAAATCTTGATCAAACAATGGTGTATTACTCGATTGCTGCCAAGTACTAATTTTTGCTGTTAATGCCGAGGTATCTATTTGTTGTGCAGTTGCTTGATGCACTAAATCTACAAAAGCATTTTCTTGCTGTTTATTGCTATCTTGTGGTTTTTTAAATACCAACCACGCGTCATAAGTACCGGCAAAATGTTCGTTTAATACTTTATCGGCAATGCGAATTTCATGATCCGCCTTAAACCAATTAACAGGGTTGTCATTAATTTCGATGCGGGTGATACCAACAATGCTAAACACTAATAACAGGGCAAACGTTACTAATATTGCTTTGGTTTTTTGTGTCGCAAATCCACCTAACCATACTAATGCGCTAGATAATCTTCCTTTTTGCTCCATGCGGCTAACAGCAACTTGCAAATTGTTGAGTGCTTTCGGGCTTAAACGAGAAAGATAAGCAGGCAGATAAATAACGGTTAAAACAAATGCTAATAAAATACCTGTACCAATAAAGGCACCAAACACTTTTACCGGTGGAATTGGCGTCAATAGTAATGAATAAAAACCAATTGCTGAGGTGATCGAGGTATATAACATCGGGGTAAACAGATGCGACATTACTTTTTTCAATACATCTTTGGCATCATCCCCTTGTTTATAGCGGTCGGCGAACTCTGACAAAATA
Source organism: Thalassotalea sp. (assembly GCA_050300315.1). Lineage (GTDB taxonomy): Bacteria > Pseudomonadota > Gammaproteobacteria > Enterobacterales > Alteromonadaceae > JBNKXM01. The sequence continues at coordinate 17,614 of JBNKXM010000005.1, forward strand.
TGAACCGAATCCACTACAGCAATAGGCATTAAGAAGATAGCTATCATGGATGACATGATATGCACGGTGAAACCCATGCCAATTAATGAACCCATTACTATGATCACTGTCGCCATAGCAACCGCCATAGGCGCGATAATCAGTGGTAAATTTCTAAAGAAAAACCATAATAAGGCAAAAATTGCACAGCCTGCGAGCGGCGCGGCAACGCCCATCTGGACGAACATTTCATAACCAAATTGATCTTCGGCTATAGGTAAGCCTGTGATGTGAAATGCCAAATCACTGTTAGATAATTGCTGGCTAATTGCGCGAATTTTTTGAGCAACCGGATAGCTAAGATCTTTTGATTTGATTGGCACATAGATAGCCGCTGCTTTTTCATCACCTGAAACTAAGGTGTTGTCTAGCATAGGTAATCGTTTGATCGCATTAGCGATTTCTTGGCTAGCTTGTTGAGTTGTTGGCGCTTGCTTCATCAAATATTCAAAACGAATACCACCAACACCTTCTTGCTTAATATTATCAACCACACTTAAAGACAATAAATCTTGAACGATAACACCGTCTATTTTTGTAATTTCATCCGATAACTGTTGTAAAATAGCCAACGCTTGCGGCTGAAATATGCTTTGCTGACCAACGACACCAACAACTATCATATCAGGCATATTAAAGTCTGATTTAATTTGATTATGTAACACGCGATCAGGGTTGTTTTGACTGAGCATGTTTTCTGGATCGGTATCTATTGTTAAATTTGGTATCATCGCTAAACTGACAATGACCATAGCAAGTACAATAGAGTAGATGACTTTAGGTTTGTTTATCGCAAATTGTAAAAATTGAGAATAACGCAATGCTCTATCCTTTAATATATTAGTATTTGTTAATATACTTTTATATTAGCATGAACTAATATAAAATCAATAGTAATTTTTTATTGAGGCAACACGGTAAGATGAGTGAAACAACACAAATAGATATAGCTGAAATGCGTGGCAATGCAAGTCAAGCGGCTGAGTTGTTAAAAGCGATGAGCAATGAAAATCGTTTATTGATCTTATGTCATCTCGGGGCACAAGAGTTATCGGTGAGCGAATTAAATCACCATATTGATTTAAGTCAGTCGAGCTTATCACAACACTTGGCGCGTTTACGTAAAGACGGCTTGGTTAAAACTCGACGTGAATCACAAACCATTTATTACAGCATTGCTAACCAATCTGTGGTGCGATTGATCGGCTTTTTACAACAAGAGTTTTGCGGTTAGGCGTTAATCTAGTTTAATTTTGTGAAAATAATTTTCTTTTTACCATGACGCGATAGTTGCTTGGTGTGGTACTTAACTCTTGTTTGAATAACTTAGTCAATTGTCCTTGATCTTGATAGCCGATCTGAAACGCAATCTCTTGTAAAGATAAGTTACTTGAAGCTAATAGTTCTTTGGCGAGTTCTATTTTAAGTTGCCGCCAATAGCTCATGGCATTAATACCGTTTGCCGCCTTAAAACGTCGAGTAAAAGAGCGTTGGCTAATGCCAAATTGCTGAGCGAGTTCATTTAAGGTTAAATCGGCATTTAAATTGGTTCGCATCCAAAATTGAATTTGCGCGATAAGTTCATCGGAATGCCTGTCAACCGCACCTTCTAAATAGCGTTGTTCTTCGTATGGGCGGCGAATTTCATGCGAGAAATTACGCTCAACACGTCGGGCGGCATTTTTACCATAG
>JBNKXM010000006.1:0-19070 GCA_050300315.1 Thalassotalea sp.
GTCACACTATCGACAAACATTAGATGATGATCTTTAAGGTAACGCATGGTCCATGTCATCGGCGAATATAATTGGGTTAATTTACTGCCCATATGATTATTCATGCCAATGGCAAAGGGAATTTCATCAAACGAGGCTTGCAAACTGGCGCGTATCGCGGCCTCATCCATTCCTGTTACTAATGCGCCAGGACCGAGAGCTTTGCCATTTTCAGCTTCCATTGGAATATGAAGTAATACTTCTTTGTGTTGGTTATTGGCTTGTGTAGCAAGCGATTTGCCAAATGGGGTGTGCGGAAGAATAGCGTAGGTGAGCTCGCCCGGTAAACTTAGTACGTCTTTATCTGTTATACGGTAACCAATGTCATCAATAATTATCGCTACTTTTGCACGGCCAGCATAACCGTTGTTGGCGTAGCATAGGGTCAGTAAGATAACTAAAATTCGTAACATCAGCATAGGTAATTGATAACAGTCTAATTAGAGTAGCAGTTATTGTTTTTTAGATCGAGCGCTAAGGTGAGTACTGAAGCGATTCTTGTTAGATAGCTCAATATCATTATTGGCACCATAATTTAGGGTTGACAGCTTGCCCTTGGTGACGAATTTCAAAATAAAGAGCGGATTGGCTTTGTCCGCCACTTTGGCCAACTAACGCGATGGGTTCACCCGTTTCTACCCGATCGCCAACCGATTTCAGTAAGGCCTGATTATGTCCGTATAAGCTCATATAACCTTCGCCATGGTCAATAACCGTGACTAAGCCATAGCCTTTGAGCCAGTCTGAAAATAATACAGTGCCGTTGTGAATGGTTTTCACTTCCCGTCCAAGTGGAGCGCTCAATAACACACCTTTCCATTTTAAGTAATCTTGTTTTCTTGAACCAAAACTGTGACTAATTCTTCCTTTTACTGGCCATGATAGCTTGTGTTTAAGCTTATCTAAGCCATTTAAATTAATCGCTTGCTTGCTTAAACGAGCGATACGCGCCAAGGCTTCACTAAGATTAGCTTCTTCCGCTTCTAATTTTTCAAGTTGTTGTTTTGAAGTAATTAATTGTCCATTTAATTGGTCGATGGTTTGTTGGCGTTGTTGATTATTGCGCTCAAGCGCTAATTTTTGCTCGGTTTGCTGATTTTTGAGTTGTTGTAATTGCTGAGCTTGCTGCTGCTGTTGCTCGGTAACGGATAATAATTGCGCTATAGTTTTTTGGTAGTCAGAAATATGCTGGATACGGGCGTTATTTAAATATTGATAATAGGTTAAGGTGCGCTGCACACTCGCTGAATCTTCTTGATTTAATAGTAACTTGAGATAATCGTGTTGGCCGGTCGAGTATGCTGCTCTTAATTGATCGGCGAGTAAGGTTTCTTGTTGTTTTTTCTCGTTGGTTAATTGTGCTTTTTCGTTGGCAAGTTCGGTAAGTTTTTGTTCGGTGGCCTTTAATGACGCATTAGTTTTTGCTTGCGCTTTACTCACTTTAGCAATCGCTAATTCATCGTTTTTTAATTGTTCGATTAGTGCTTGTCGCTTGCTATCAACCTGCTTGATCTCGGTCTTTTGTTGTTTTATTGCTTGCTTAACTTGATCGAGTTTTTTGTCGGTCTCTTCTTGTCCATAGACAGGTGAGCTCACGTATAGCATCATGATCAGCACAGAGTAAACCACTAACAAAAAGTAAAGTTTGTTTTTTGTTAGTGGCGTGTTGCTTGGGTAACAGTGATTCATCTATGGTTAACATTCAGCTATGGCTTATGGCTCCAGTATTATGAATCAAGCTCCATTAAATTAGAACCCGTCATTTCTTGAGGTTGTGCTAAGCCCATTAAATTTAATATCGTTGGTGAGATATCGCTAAGAGCTCCAGCATTTGCTGGCGTTGCTTTTCGACCAAAATAAATTAAAGGTACTGGCTCACAAGTATGTGCAGTATGTGCTTGACCTGATTTAGCATCTGCCATTTGTTCTGCATTACCGTGATCGGCCGTGATCAGGCATTCACCGCCGGTCTTTTTCAACGCAGTAATGACCCGGCCAATACTGGCATCAACCGCTTCACACGCTTTTACTGCTGCATCAAATTTACCCGTATGGCCAACCATATCACCGTTTGGATAATTACAGACGATAAAATCATATTCACCACTTTCGATTGCAGCGACTAATTCATCCGTGAGCAAGGCGGAATTCATTTCTGGTTGTAAGTCGTAAGTGGCAACTTGTGGTGAAGGGATCAAAATACGCTGTTCACCTTGGAATTCATCTTCTTTACCGCCACTGAAAAAGAAGGTGACATGGGCATATTTTTCGGTTTCTGAAATTCTTAATTGCGTTTTGTTATGTTTTTCTAACCATTCGCCTAATACATTGTTTAACGGCTCAGGAGGAAATGCACAGCTGGTTTTTATGTCGGCGGCATATTCGGTCAACATGACAAAATCTGACAATGCAGGTCTAACTTGTCGAGGGAAACCATCGAAGTTATCGTCAACAAAACTGCGGGTAAATTGACGTGCGCGGTCGGCCCTGAAATTCATAAAAATCATGCTATCACCGTCGTGCATCTCAATGGCTTGGCCATCTTGGTCAACAATGGCTGACGCTTGGACAAATTCGTCATTTTCATCTCTGGCGTAAGCTGCATGAAGTGCGTCAACGGCAGAGTTAAATTGAAATTCGCTTTTTCCTGCGGTCATTAGATCATAGCTGGTTTGGACGCGATCCCAGCGCTGGTCTCTGTCCATCGCATAATAACGACCAATAACCGATGCGATTTGGCCACAGCCTAGTTCGGCAAATTTTTCTTGTGCTTTAATTAATGACGCTTCAGCACTACGAGGAGGGGTGTCTCGGCCATCTAAAAATGCGTGTAAATAAACTTTCTTAGCACCACGTTGCTTAGCAAGCGCTAGCATGGCAAAAATATGATCTTCGTGACTATGCACGCCGCCCGGTGACAGTAATCCGCAGATATGCACAGCTTTATCTTGCGCAACGGCTTTATCAACTGCTTGGCATAGAGCTGGGTTGTGGGCGAACTCTTTATCGGCAATTGCTTTGGTAATGCGGGTAAAATCTTGATAAACAATGCGTCCGGCACCTAAGTTAACGTGGCCAACTTCTGAATTGCCCATTTGTCCATCGGGTAAGCCAACGGCCATGCCTGACGTTTGGATCAACATATTGGGATAATTTGCTTTTAAATCATCGAGCACTGGGGTGTTAGCATGAAAAATCGCGTTCGATTCTTCATTTTCTCGATAACCCCAACCATCTAAAATAATAAGTACGATTGATTTTTTATTCGCCATATGAATTCCGATAACAATGTAAAAATAAAGAGATAATTTGCGGGCAAGTATACCAAGCAAGCAGGGGAAATTCTTTACTCTTGCTAGACAAAATTGTTCTATTTAAGCACTCGTCAAGCACTTGCTGAGATATTTCGTGTTTTTGTTAGCAGAAAAGAGATATTTATTCTGTAAAAAAATGCTGTGATCTGTATACTGTCGACAAATTTTTGTTGATAACTATTGAATGTTTTATGGAACAATTTACAGAGTTTTTGGCTAATCACCCAATGCTAAGTGCTGCTTGGGTTGGTATCTTTATTGCGATAATTGTCACTAGCGTCAAAATTAAATTGTCGCCGATTAAACAGTTAAGCCCGCAAGAGCTTACGTTTTCGGTCAATCGCGAACAAGGTGTGATTTTAGATATGCGTTCTGAAAAAGAATTTAACAGTAGTCATATTCTTGATGCAAAACATATCTCTAAGGAAAAAGTCAATAATAATGACTTTGCTGCCCTTGAAAAGTATAAAGACAAACCCATTATAGTCGTATGTACTGCGGGTATTACTGCGTCAAAAGTTGCCGATCAATTATATAAAGCGGGCTTTACTAAAGCATGTTTATTAAAGGGTGGCATGAATGCTTGGACGGGTGCTGGTTTGCCGGTAGTCTCTAAGTAATCAACTTTTTAGTAGTAGGTTGACAATGGCAGTAGAAATATACAGTAAAATGACTTGTGGTTTTTGTATGCGAGCTAAGATGTTGCTCAATCAAAAACAAGTTGATTATCGTGAAATCGACATAAGTTATGATCCTGCGTTACGAGAAGAAATGATCAAACGCAGTAATGGTGGTTATACCGTGCCACAAATTTTTATCAATGACCAACACGTTGGTGGTTGTGATGATTTGTTTGCCTTGCATAGCCAAAATAAATTAGATGAGTTACTTCAAGCATAAATTGTTGTCTAGAAGTAATGAACCAGTGTTAAAAATTAACATATCAAACGCTTAGAAATAGGAAGTAAAAAATGGCTGACGAAAATCAAAACAGCGCCGCAGGTAACACCGAACAAGCCGCACCACAATTTGCAATTCAACGTGTTTATACAAAAGATATCTCTTTTGAAACACCTAATTCACCAGCTATTTTTCAAAAAGAATGGAAACCTGAATTAAAATTAGATTTAGATACTCGTTCTGCAAAATTATCTGATGATACTTATGAAGTGGTGTTAGCATTAACGGTTACCGCTACTGTTGAAGGTCAAACAGCATTTTTGGCTGAAGTACAACAAGCTGGTATTTTTACTATTGGTAACTTACCAGAAGCACAATTAGCGCATACCATTGGTGCATTCTGCCCAACGACTTTGTTCCCATATGCGCGTGAATCAGTTGCTAACTTAGTGAACAGAGGTTCATTCCCGCAAATTAATTTAGCGCCGGTTAACTTTGATGCGTTATTCGCTTCTTACGTTCAACAAAAAGCGAAAGAGCAAGCGGCACAAGCAGAACAAGCATCTGCAAGTTCAGAAACGCATTAATTGTATGACTGAGCCTTTGGCTAAAATCAGCGTTATTGGGGCGGGATCATATGGTACCGCCCTCGCTATTTGTTTCGCTCGAAATGGTCACAAAACCCTGTTATGGGGGCGTAATCAAACTGACGTGGACGAGATGAATCGTTCACGGAGCAATGAAAAATACTTACCAGGCAGTCATTTTCCAGATGCTTTAACGGTTGATGGTGATTTAGCGAAGGTGATTGGTGCCAGCGACAATATTTTGATTGTTGTACCAAGTCACGCGTTTGGCGATATGCTTAGGCAGGTTAAACCTCTATTGCGTAAGGATGCTAAAATTGCTTGGGCAACCAAAGGTTTAGATCCAGACTCTGGTAATTTATTACAAGACGTTGCGCGAGATATTTTAGGTGAAGAGATCTCATTAGCGGTATTATCTGGGCCAACCTTTGCTAAGGAAATGGCCGCAGGACTGCCAACCGCTATTTCAATGTCATCAACCGATGATAGTTTTGTCAGTGAATTATCAGATTTATTGCATTGTGAAAAAACGTTTCGAGTTTATTCCAATAAAGACTTTATTGGTGTGCAACTCGGTGGTGCGGTAAAAAATGTTATTGCCATAGGTGCAGGCATGGCCGATGGCATAGGTTTTGGTGCCAATGCACGCACAGCCTTGATCACCCGAGGTTTAGTCGAAATGACGCGACTAGGCGCGGCATTACATGCAGATCCCGCAACCTTTATGGGCATGGCTGGTCTTGGCGATCTCGTGCTAACTTGTACCGATAATCAGTCTCGTAATCGTCGCTTTGGCTTGGCCTTAGGCCAGGGTAAAGATGTCGATACCGCGATGACGGAGATTGGTCAGGTGGTTGAAGGCTATCGTAATACCAAAGAAGTGCACATGCTAGCACAACGCATGGGAGTCGAAATGCCGATTGTCGAGCAAGTCTATCAAGTACTTTATTGTGGTAAAAATGCTAAAGCGGCCGCCTCAGACCTCTTATCGCGCGAACGAAAATTTGAGTAGTAACGGCTGTCGTTGACTACTCAAATTTAACTTTATGGGTTAAACGGAATTTTTGAATCCTAGTTGACGCCACGCTTCATAGATTATCACTGCGGTAGCATTTGATAAATTCATGCTGCGACTGTCTTTCAGCATTGGAATGCGAATTTTGTCGCTATCGGGAATTTGTTGACGTACCTCTTCCGGTAAACCTGCCGTTTCAGAGCCAAATAAAATATAATCCCCTTCGCTAAATTTCACATCGCCGTAATAATTTGTCGCTTTAGTGGTAATAGCTAATACACGTTTAGGTTGTTCGCTTTCAATAAACGCCTGATAATTACTGTGGCGTTTAATCGCGGCAAATTCATGATAGTCTAAGCCCGCTCGACGTAACTTTTTGTCATCGAGATCAAAGCCAAGTGGTTCGATTAAATGTAATCTAAAACCTGAATTGGCGCATAGACGAATAATATTGCCAGTATTCGGTGGAATTTGCGGTTGAAATAAAACAACGTCTAACATACGGGTTTTCTCATAGGTGAACAACGCGGTGATTATAACTTGAGGCGATACAGAGAAGAAAGACTTCAATGATGAAACGGATAATGATAACGGAGCAAACAGCACACTTATGACACCACATAAAGCACAGTATGATTTTTGGGTTAGGTTAGCGGCACTTTCAGCAACGACCGTCGCTTTACTCTTGGTAGTGTTGAAGTTATATGCCTGGCTGGCTACTGACGCCAGTGCCATGCTGGCATCAGCAACTGATTCAATGCTTGATTTATTTGCGTCGTTAATGAATGTCATTATCTTGCGTTTCGCACTCGCACCAGCAGATCAAGAACACAAGTTTGGTCATGGTAAAGCCGAAAGCTTGGCTGGGTTAGTGCAGTCGGCATTTGTGTTAGGTTCTGCATTGTTATTGGTGGTGATAAATGGTGTTGATCGGATCATCACACCGCGGGTTATTGTAGATACTAGTGTCGGTATCTGGGTGAGTGTTATCGCTATTGTGCTGACACTAGCCTTAGTAATTTTACAAAAAGTGGTGATTGCTAAGACGAAATCGTTAGCGATTAGTGCTGACTCTTTACATTATCAGTCAGATTTATTACTCAATTTAGGGGTATTAGCAGCGCTGTTTTTAAGCCAAGGTTATTGGGTAAGAGCCGATGGTGTGTTTACTTTGTTAGTTGGATTACACCTAATGCTTGGCGCAGGGAAAATTATTTGGCTGAGTGTTCATCACTTGATGGATCATGAGCTGTCGGAACAAGAGCAGGATAAAATTAAACGCATTGTCTTGAGTCATGATAAAGCGTTGGGATTACATGAACTAAGAACTCGTCAGGCGGGTCATCAACGATTTATTCAGTTTCATTTAGAACTCGATGATAAATTGACATTGTTAGAAGCCCACAGTATTGGCGACGCGATTGAATGTGAAATTGAACAAGCGTTGGCGCCCTGTGAAGTGTTTATTCACCATGATCCTTCATCGGTTGTCGGTAAAGAATTGAAAAGTAAAGAATGCTGCTAAGCCATTTTATCTTAACAGCTCACTGCCAATGTTTTATCGAGCGCCATTGTGAGTTAACCAAGCACTAACCACTTCAAGTGCTTGGTTGCGATACTGGTCTTGTTCAAAGAACAATTCGTGATATGCCTGTTCGATAACAATCGGCTGTTGGCAATGCATGTTATTGAGCTGGTGTAATTGTTGGCAAAACCGGATTTGCGCTTGATTATCAACGATGGAATCGGCACCAGCTTGTAGCATGCTAATAGGTACTGATAAACGCTCAAGTTCAGCGAATATTTTCGATTCGGTCTTAAGCGCTTGTAATAGCCAATTAAACGTAACACCACCAAGTTGTAATTGTGGGTTTGCTTGATATAACTCAGTAAAAATTTGATAGCGAGTTGCTGAGTGCATCAAATGGTTGTCGGCAAACGTATCAGCTTGATAATCACCTTGCCCCAAAAAATACCATGCTTGATCGGATAGTAACTGATTGAAAAACTGACCTGCATTGATCACCAAACGCGCTAACCAATCGGGTAATCCTCCTTTATTAATTGCTATCATCGGCGAAGACAGTAATGCTGCTTTTAGCACTTTTGGATGTTTTTGCATCATCCTAATTGCGATAGCGCCTCCCATTGAATGACTGAGCAGCAAAGGTTTTTCTGTTGATTGGCATTGAGGTTGAACAATCTCAGTAATAAATTGGTAGAGATCATCGGCATAATCATCGAATGCGTTAACATGGCCTTTTTGAGGATTGGTTAACAGTCTTTGTGACAAACCTTGGCCGCGATGGTCGATAATAAAAATATTGACCGATTGCTGTGCGAGATCGTAAATGAGCTCTTTATATTTTAGATAGCCTTCTACTCGTCCTGGAGAAATAACGAGGCAGGGCGCCTGTTGGTCGTTAACAAATGCCGCGTAATTTATACGAAGATCATCGACACCATAAAACGATGAAAATTTACCTGATTGCCAAAAATTTTCGATATCCGAAGTTAGCTTTGCAGGTAATTGTGTTTCTTGAGTAAATTGTGCTGCATGAGTCATAAACGTTGATACTGTGTTAAAAATGATGGCTGAAATCAAGGCCCACAGTGTAAACAGGCGAGGTTGATTTGTCATTAGTGGCAATATTTAGCTTTGTTTAATTGGCAATTCTAGGGTAATCGTTAAGCCGCCGCTATGATTATTTTCAGCTTTAATAACGCCATGATGTATCTCGATCACTTGGCGTGCTATTGCCAGCCCTAAGCCTGTGCCACCAGAAGCACGCTCTCTGGCATCAGAGACGCGATAAAACGCTGTAAATAACAGCGGAAGTTGTTGTTCTGGGACGCCAGTGCCGTTATCGGTTATGGAGATCTTCAGCTGCTGTTTGACTTGTTGGCAATCAATAGTGATGGTTTCGTCTGTTGGACTATAGCGGATGGCATTGTTGACTATGTTGTTAAGCGCACTCTTTAACAAGGTCTCATTCGCCTCAATCATTAAATGGTTATCGCATATTAGATGCAAGGTTAATGCTTTTTCATCAGCTAAATATTGGTTATCTTCAATAAGTTGTTTGCATAGTGTATCAATAGCAAAGCGTTCAAAGGTGATCTGTTGAAAGTTATTTTCTAAGCGAGATAAGGACAAAATGTTGGTGATCAAACTATCGAGTTCGGAAACTTCTTTTTCACAGCGCAGAATATGCTTGTCGATAAAGGAATTATCTTTATTGGATTGTTGTATTAAGCCTAACGCCATTTGCAGGCGGGTCATTGGCGAGCGAAGTTCATGAGAAACGTCAGCAAGCAAACGCTGATGAGCACTGATATTAGCTTCCAACTTTTCCGCCATTTGATTAAAGCTATGTGCCATCTCGCCCAATTCATCATTGCGATTAGCGGCATCGGATACTCGCACCTGATAATTGCCGTTCCCTATGTCGGCGGAAGCTTTTGTTATGGCAATTAATGGTTTAGTTAACGAACGAGCGATCAGCCAACAAAGTGACATGCTCACCAATAACGGTATGACATATTTTGCCCAATTAGGTAGTTGTAACAGCATTGAGCCAATTGCCGGTGGCCTTGTTCTATTAGCAAGGAAGAGTTGATAATTTTTACCTTGTATCTTGATATCGACAGGGCCAGTTAGTCTGGCAAATGGGAATTGCACTGAAGTTTGATTAGTTAACTCGTTTTTACCTAAGTATGCGGCAACGCTGAACAAATGACGTTTTCTATTATGAAAAACTTGCTGTGACTGTGGATCTTTTAGCAAAATGCTTTCGTCATTGGGAATAGGAAACTTACGTAATAGCTCTTTTACACTGCTTGGCGAATTGTGCGCTATGCGTCGCGTAATAAAACCAAGTCGGTGCAAATCGCCGTGATGAATTGGAACGATAATTCCCTCTTGTTCTAATTGAATGGATACAAAGCGGGTGATGGCAATGGACGCGATAGTGATCAGCCAAAACGATAAAAATAGCTTTACCGCAATCGATGAAAAAATTTTTTTAAGGGAATTTATCACGTTAACTGGCCTTATTAACTTCTACCTGAAAGAAAAATATATCCGGCACCACGGACGGTTTTTAATTTTTCATCTGGACTCAATAACGCTAATTTCCGCCTGATATTACTGACATGCATATCGATACTACGGTCAAATGGGCTTAATTTTCTTTGTAGTACTTGTTCGGAAATCTCTTGCTTACTGACAATCTGACCAACCTTTTCCATCAGTAATGACAAAATTTGATATTCAGTACCGGTTAATTCAACCAATTGCCCGTGGCAAAACGTTTCTCTCGTTGATGGGGTAAGCAGAACATGATTAATCTCGATTTGTTGCGGCAATGCCTGTTGACTCTGTACTATCTCAATACGCCGTAAAATGGCGTTGATACGAGCTAATAATTCTCTGTGTTGAAATGGTTTTGCTAAATAATCGTCGGCGCCTAGTTCAAGACCTAGCACCTTGTCTGCATCATCACCTTTCGCTGTAAGCATCAATATTGGTGTTGTATGCTTACCACCTAGGGCTTTAAGCACTTCAAATCCCGTCAATCCTGGCATCATGACATCGAGTAAAATTAACGCATAAGCATTTGTCTTTGCTTGAGCTAATCCGGAAAGTCCATCATGACAACAGGTTAGTTGATAGCCTTCTAGCGTTAAATATTCGCTGAGTAAGCCAGTGAGTTCCTTGTCATCGTCAATAATCAATAAGTGCTTAGTGTTTGTCATACCAGATACATCGCCATTTGCTCACCTTCATCATAACGCAGAAAGGTATCAAGTGAGTGAACTTTACATAACATTTACACTGCTTTGCGTTTCTTTGCATTGTAATGAGTACACTAAATGTGAACTTAAATAGGAGTTAATGACATGAACAAATCAAGCAAATTATTATCAGTTATCGCATTAAGCACTATGTTTACGTTAGCACAGCCAATTATGGCAATGGCTTACGATGTTGATTCAGCTCAACAAGAAGAACAACATCCAAAACATATGAAACATAAACTTCAGCGCTTAACGAAAGCGTTGGCACTTACTGAGGAACAACAGCAAAAAATTAAGGCTATTTTTGCACAAGCGAAAGAGCGTCGAGCTGAGCATAAATCGGCTATGGTTGGTTTTAAAGAGCAAGTAAGGAGTTTAATGACTTCTGCAGTGTTTGACGATAAAGCATTTATTGAATTGCACAATCAGTATCAAGATCAGTTGACGGAGGCCGCATTACAGCGAGCAAAAACTAAACATGCGATGACACAGGTATTAACGCAAGAGCAAAGTGAAAAGTTTGCTAAAATGAAAAAACGTCACATGCCAGCAATGTTCTAGTTGATATAAATATTACTTCATGAGACTAAAAGAAAAAATCTTAGTCATTTTGCTTTCTACTGGTTTACCATTGACTTTTGCTGGTAGAAAGCGCCATTTGGCCATTGCAGTTCTAATTGCGCTGCGGAAATAATTCACCTTACTAATTGGCTCAAATTCAATATCTTTCACATAGCCGCTTTTATCTATGACAAAATTGACTTTAACATCTAGCTCTAAACCTTTACGTTTAGCGGTTGAAGGATAACGAGGCTCTGGAGATCTAAGAACTTCAGCCGACTTTCTAATTTTTTTCGGTTGCGTAACGACAGTTTTCTTAACGCTGCTAATAGTATAACGAGGTTTGTCTGCTTGAATATCCTGTGTTACTGGTTCTTGCGTTATGGTAACGATAGGTAAGTCAGTATTTACCTCACTATATAAAGGTTCGTTACGTAAATCAGCAACTTGCTCAGCATATGGGTTTTGCATTTTGCTTTGTGTTTGACGGCCTTCGCTGCGCTCAAATGCTAACTCAGACGGCGATGGTGTCACAGGTTTAGCTAATAAAGATTCGGTGTTTGTATCTAATGTCTTTTCAACTTGGCTTGGCTCGTTGCTCGCTACGCTTCTTTTCTTAATTTGTTTGTTAACCTTATCAATGTTGTGTGTTTTTATAAGGTTATTGTTTGCGTCTTCTTGGCTGATAACTGCTTGCTCAGAAGGTAACTCGGTGTCGATAGCGCTTGTTGTTATTTCAACTGTCGTGACGGCAACGCTATCATCTTTGGCGTTGATATTCGCGTCATCACCTTGTTCAGTTGTTTGTTCTTGTGCTAACAATAAGCGCGCAATCGATGTCGCTGATAAGTGACCGGCACTGGCGGGTTTTTTCTGAATAAACTCGTTAGCGGTTTGAAACAGCGATATTTTCCCTGAGGTCAAATCTATTAGGTGAGTATTTAAATATGGCTTAAGCGCCATAGTGAGCACGGAAAAAATAATTAATACCGTTGCTAAAAACTTACCTGAATCATCATTAGATGCGCAGTGGTGCTGGTCAACAAGACGAACAACACGTTGTTTTAAATCACCACCTGAAGCTGCCATCGCCATGGTTGGAATGGCATGGTGACGATGTTTAACACAGACCGAGGCGGCATCTGCTAGTGTGTGTGCATAGGCTACAGGATTACCGCTGATGGTTACCGCGATATCATCACTACAATATTCTCTTTCATTACGCATTTGTTTTGACATCCAGCGCACCGCAGGATGGAAAAATAACAGCGTCTCAACCAAGGTTTGAATAAAGTTCACTAAATAATCATGACGGCGGATATGTGCTAATTCGTGCAATATCAGCATATCTAACTGTGCGGGGGTTAAGCCGGTTAACATTGAAGCTGGAATTAATATCACAGGCTTTAACCAACCAATCGCCATTGGAATATTGGTTTTCAAGGAAATTAATAGCTCAGGTGTTTTACCTAATCCCACCTGCTGAGACAAGGTGGTAAATCGTGCCATTAATTCTCTATCAGGCGCAATCGAACCAATTTTAGGCAAGCGATTAACGTTGTATAGTTCGATAAACAATTTGACCGCCAGCAAGGAAACACAAGCTATCCAAACCATAGAGATATAGGGCAAGGCATCAAAAATATCTTGGTACCAAGTGATGGCTTCTTCACTGGAGAGTATTTGTGAACTGATCATCGCGGCCATGTCGTCGGCATACTCGCCGGACTGAACATAGCTGGGTTGATAGATATAAATATACGTGATGATGGGCACCACTAAACAGGTAAGCATAGCGCCAGTAGCCCATGTATAACGTAATTGAGATTTATTGTAAGGGGTTAGAATTAATAGTAATTTTAGCGCGAGCGCAATTAAGCACCCTTGCCATAAAAAGTGGATAAGGGTTAAAGCTAAATTGTACCATAAGGGACTACTTATAAAGTTTTCCATCATATTCCTTGCGACTAGCTTTAGTTCTTATATTTACTATTAATCCTGTTGTTCCAGCTGATTTAATAATTGACGAATGTCCGCAATCTCTTCTTTGCTGGTTGAGTCACCCAAGGCTCTCATCACAAGTTTAGAGGTAGAGCCTCCAAACGCTTTACTGATCAGATCTTTCAATAATGAAGATTGGGTATGTGTTTGGCTATTGGCCGCGGCATAAACATGAGCACGATTACTTTCGTCTCGAACAACCAAAGACTTTTCGTGCATGATTTGTAAAATTTTGAGTACTGTCGTATAGCCAGTTTTTTGGGTTTCGCTAACCGTTTCATGTACCTGACGTACGGTTGCTGGACCTAGTTTCCAGAGGATGTTAAGTAAAGTTAACTCCGCTTCTGTAGGCTTGATACCCGGGTTATCTTGAGCCATCGATATTCCTTAAAACAAGATTGAATACATTGTTACGATAATTTGACAAATTATTACCATAATATTACGAACTTAATCGTATCTCGTGTTGATTAAATGAGCAACCATAAATATTAAAAAATTTCTTTGATCTGTAACATACTGAATTTATGTCATTAAAATTTAGCATCTAGTCTGCGTAGGTAGTTTTATTTACAACTTTCTAATATTTTGCGGGTGGTTTTAGGAAAATTAGTAAAAATACCATCCACCCCTAATTGCTGACATAAGAAAATATCTTCTTTCCTATCAACTGTGTATATCCAGACTAACAGACCTCGTTGATGCGCATCATCTACTAATGATTTGTTTATGCAAGTGACATCAGCATTGACATAATCACAGCCCAAGGATTGGCTAAATTGAGCGTCATCAGCAGGGCAGTGAGCGATCAAGGCGGCCGTGGTAAAATTGGTGAGCTGTTTACAACAGGCGACAGCTTTATGATTAAACGAAGAAATAATAAATTGCCGTTTATTAAAATTATGCTTAGCAACGGCCTGCTGTAAAATTTTAGCTAATGCGGTGATCTCGTTTGTTAATTGCACTTGTTCGGCAGTTGACGATTTTAATTCAATATTAACAACTAGTCTGCCAGCTATTCGTGCTAATGCCTGTTCTAATGTGACAAGGTACTGCTCTTGACCAAGCGAAATTGCGGTTAATTGCTCAAGAGAATAGTGTTCATAATGCCCGCTTGCTTTGGTGGTTTTATCTAAGTAGGCATCGTGAATAACGATAAACTGTTGGCTTTGCTGATGAAAATGAATATCTAATTCTATGCCATCAGCACCTTGCTGTATTGCTTGCTCGAACGCGAGCAAAGAATTTTCTGGAAATTCGCCACTCGCGCCACGATGAGCAATAATTTTCATCATTAGTTACTCTCAGCCGGTTTATTGTTAAGCAAGTCGGCGAAATGCTCACCTAAACGGGTGACTGTTTCTGGGCCTGCGTTTTGATTAAATTCAATCATTTCAGGAGCAAATGTACATACAACAGTAGATCCTAGCTTAAAACGACCCATTTCATCGCCCTTATTAAACACAATCGCGTTAACGCCTGTTGCCGGATATGACCAACGGAAAATATCTTTGCCTGCAGGAGGCGTGATGGTGCCTGCCCAAGTGGTTTCAATACTGGCAACGATAGTTGCGCCGACAAGCACCATGGCAAATTTACCATGTTCACTATCAAATATGGTGACTACTCGTTCATTACGTGCAAATAAATTTGGTACATTATTGGCAGTTAGCGGATTGACTGAAAATAATTCTCCTGGCACATAAATCATCTCTCGTAATGTTGCTGCCATTGGCATATGAATACGGTGATAATCTTTTGGTGCTAAATAAATACAAGAAAATTTGCCACCTTGAAATGGGGTAGCATCGCGTTCATCACCACCTAATAAGGTTGTGACACTGTAATTAAATCCTTTGGCTTGGATCAATTGGCCATCAACAATATCGCCTTGTTGGCTAATGGCACCATCTACTGGATAGCATAAGCTAGTTGGCGACTCGTCGATTGGACGAACACCAGGTGCTAATTCACGGGTGAAGAAATCATTAAAGGTTTTAAAATCTTCGGCATTTTTTAATTTGGCTTCAGCCATATTGATATCATACGCCTTAATGAACGCTTTAATCGCTTTGGTGGTCAGCCAGCCAGCTTCGGCTGCGGCAAATTTGCCGACTAAACGTGACAGTGCGTGCTTTGGCATCATATATTGCAAAGCAATTTTTAACTTATCTAATGACACTTATTTTTTCCTATATTAATCATGATTAAAACGTGAGGTTAAGGTGTTCTCGTTGAGACTACCTAATATGCGCTGAAAACTAGCTAAGCGTTTGGGGTGAATTTTTTGCGCTTCACCAGCAGCAATTAGCGCGCAGCCGGGATCGGTTTGATGCTTACAATCTCTAAATTTACATAAACCGAGGTAGTCTTGAAATTCAATAAAGCCCTGACAAACTTGTTCCGGTGTTAAATGCCATAAGCCAAATTCTCTGATCCCAGGAGAATCAATGAGATCACCGCCTTGGGCGAAATGATATAAACGTGCAACCGTTGTTGTATGTTGACCTAAGCCGGAATTTTCCGATACTTCCTTGGTTAATACCGACAATTCGGGCATTAACGAGTTGGTGAGTGTTGACTTACCAACACCAGACTGTCCAACAAAAATACTGGTATTATCTTGTAGTTGCGTTTTTAGTTCATCAATGCCCACTTGGGTTTTGTTACTAACATAGATGATTTGATAACCGATGTCCCGATAGATGGCTAGCTGTTGTTCTATCTCACTTTGGTTTTCTTCGGTAAATAAATCAATTTTGTTCAGTACTATGATAGGTTTGATCTGAGTGTTTTCGGCCGCCACTAAATAACGATCAATAATATCGCTATTAAATGCCGGTAAAACTGAAGAGACGATCAGTATTTGGCTAATATTGGCGGCAATCGGTTTAACGCCATCATAAACATCTGGTCGACTAAGTACTGAGCTGCGCTCATGCACAGCTTCAATGACACCTGAAATACTATGCTCGGTTTCCTTTCCTTGTCGCCAAAGCACTTTATCGCCGCAGATCAGCGAGTCAATACTGCGCCTGATGTTGCAACGAAAGATTTCGCCAGTACTTGCTTCAATATCGGCGTGTTGGCCAAAGCGACTAATGACAATGCCTGTTTGTGCATCACCAAGTTCATCATCTTGCCACTGTACTTTGTCAGCTTTGTTTTTTAGCTTCTTTGCCTGATTAGCTTTGATGCGCCTAACTTGGCCTTTGGTCAATTTTTTAGCTTTAGCCACGTGAAATATTCATTTTGGTTATCGTTTAGAAAAATACTTGCTCTGACAAAGTATTTTTATCAAGGTTAATTCTCACGTATTATACTGATAAAATAGTTTTTCTTCTAATACTTGTGCTCGTTGCGATAAAAACAAGTAATCACACCAATAAGGGATCATTATGTCTTGTAGTGAAAGTAATTTAATTTGGCTTGATTTAGAGATGACAGGTTTAGAGCCTGAGCACGATGTCATTCTAGAAATTGCCAGTATTGTTACCGACAGCCAATTAAATATTCTTGCAGAAGGTCCAGTGTTAGCCATCTATCAGCCAGATGAGGTGTTAGATAACATGAATGAGTGGTGTATTAAAACGCATGGAGAAAGTGGATTAACTGAGCGTTGCCGTAAAAGTCAGGTTGATATTGCCCAAGCTAGCCAACAAACAATCGCATTTTTAGAGCAGTATGTGCCTAAAGGTGTCTCGCCAATGTGCGGCAATAGCATAGGTCAAGATCGCCGTTTTATTAATAAATACATGCCAGAATTTGAAGCGTATTTTCATTATCGTAATTTGGATGTCAGCACGATAAAAGAATTGGCACGTCGCTGGAAACCTGAAGTATTAGATAAAGTCGTGAAAAAAGGTGTGCATTTAGCGCTAGATGATATTCGCGAGTCGATTGCTGAATTGAAAGTCTATCAGCAACACTTTTTTAAGCTCTAGTGAGCATGTTCAGCGTAACGATATAAAGCACCTGATGGTGCTTTTTTTCATTAAAAACCTTGAAGGTCTGACCAGTTGTTGTCACACTGTCGATATTACTAATTGTTGGAGTGAATCATGAGTAATCGTTTCAGTCGTCTGATTGCTAAGGTGAATTACGCACCTAAAACGTGGCGCCCATTTTTGTTAACTAAGCTATTTTGTTCTCAGGTTAAATTTGCGGGTACCGCTGGAATTGAAATTCGTGACATTAGTCATCAGCGAGTTGAAATCAAATTGGCCAATCGTAAAAAAGTACAAAATCATATTGGTGGTGTGCATGCTATTGCGGCTGCATTAATAGCTGAGTCAGCAACTGGGATAGTTTTTGGCATGAATTTACCGGATGAAAAATTACCTTTGCTTAAATCGATGACGATAGATTATCAACGCCGTATGCAGGGCGGATTAACCGCTATCGCCACTCTCACTGACCAGCAAATGCATAGACTCAACCATGACGAAAAAGGTGATATGGAGGTGAGTGTAGCGATTAGTGATGAATCTAATGAGCAACCTGTGGTCTGTCAAATGACCTGGGCATGGGTCAATAAAAAACGTTAGTTGTTATCAAAGCGCGATAAATCACTTTGAATCTGCTGAGCAATTCCCTAAACTGACGCTATGGTATGTATCCTTGATAGCTTTTCAGTGATTACCTAGCTGAGAGGGTTATTTTTTATATAGGCAGTTTTAGCAAGTATGGATTCTTCGACTCCTTTTTATCAACAGCTTGGCCTGCGTTTTTTTGCGCTTTTTTTGGTCTTTGTCTTAACTGTATCGGTGATTGTCGGCTTACTGTATTCAAGGGAGCAGCAGTTAACTCACTTGCTCGATCTTAGTTATCCAAAAATTGAACAATCTCTAGAGCAACAGCGTTTAAATATTGAAAGTGAGCGATTACTTACTAATCTAGTGCAAACTAAAAAATCTGGCGCTCTTTACCAAGGATTGCAGACACTCGTTAATAATATTTCCGCCATTAGATCGGCTAATCCAACAAATAGCCGTGAGCTTGAGCGCTTATTATTGTCGTTGCAGGCTCAACAAAACACCATTAAACAGCTGTCCGCTAATGAAAATCGCAATACACTTTTGCTTGAAAGCGCGAGTCTTCAATTACAATTAGTGCTTGATGAATTATCGTCAGTGCGCGCTGACTTGCTGGCAAAACAAAACAAACTATTTCAACAAATTGACCATGATAAAGTCACAGACAAAGTTACTACCTCGCGCGCTAAAGCTTATATCAAGGTTTCTAGTGACTTAGAAAAGGTACGAGTAACCTATAGTGCGGTTGATAATGTCCATGTGTTGTTTAGTCGCTTAACCTTGCAATATCCGTTAGATGAGTTTGATTTTCATACTGCTCGTTTGTCTGAGGCATTGCAATTGTGGCAGCAACAATTTGAAGCGATAGACAATGTCAGTGCCAGTGAGCAAAAAAATCTTCGCCTTTTATTAGCGCTGCAAAATTTGTTGTTTACCGAACAAAGTGTCATGGCGAAATGGCGTGGACACTTGCGTGTTGCACAGGAGTTTTTTGCCCAGCTAAATGCAGCTCTGCCATTGCTACAGCAAAATGGTGAAGCGTTAACCTTACCGAAAGTGGCTGCGACAACTGTGCCTGCCGTTATAGCGAAACTATTACCAAATAACTTTCGACTGTCTGAACAGCAATATTATCTGGTTTTATTCGCGTTATTAGTAACGCTTGCTAGCGCATTTATCTGGTTACTACTTCGAGTGCGTTTTGCGATTAAATCTTATGAAAGCGATAGCGTTACTTTAGTTAAACAGCGGTTATCCGCTGAGCAAAGTCAGCAGTTACCAATGTCATCAGGTCAACGCGAAATTTCGCAGCTACTTG
>JBNKXM010000007.1:0-16962 GCA_050300315.1 Thalassotalea sp.
TGAGCAAATTCTGGAAAACGAATCAGGTTATCTATGCGTTGGCCAACATCGCCAGGCCAGCGGATCCCGAGAATGCGCTGAGCTTTTTTGTTACCCCACTCGATGGTTAATTCATCTGATAACACTAAGGCAGCATCAGGCAAAGCTTCTGCGCCATCACGGAAACGGCGGATTTTTTCATTAAGGACTTTTTGCTTAGTTCGGTATTTTTTATTTTTACGATATAAACCATCGTAGATTTGCCCCCAAATACCGTCGGCTTCAGGAGGTGAAATGGCTTTGCTGCGCCACAACCATTTCAGCAATTTTAACAGATGGTGATAATGCCAGATCAGTAAGGCTGTCGAGCTGATCGCGACAACCAAAAATACATTACCAACGATAAAGCCGGTAATTGCACTGATCAATAAGATAAGGGTGAGACGAAACACAACCGTTCTAGCGGATAGTCGAAGATACATACAGCCTAAATTTAAACATTCACTTTAATTTTGCCAGAAAAACGATAACCGGAACCACGTACCGTTTGAATAAAATCTTCATGCCCATCGCCAGCAATGGCTTTTCTCAAGCGACGAATATGCACATCAACGGTTCTATCTTCAACGTAAACGTTGGTACCCCATACGTTGTCTAACAACTGTTCTCGACTATAAACACGTTCCGTGTGCGTCATGAAAAAATGTAATAAACGAAACTCTGTTGGCCCTAAATCTAACGCTCTATCGTTGATAGAAACGCGATGTGCCACAGGATCTAATTTCATACCATGAAATTCTATCGCTTCTTCTAATGCAGTTGGAGAAACACGACGAATAACCGCCTTTATTCTAGCAATTAACTCTTTCGGTGAAAACGGTTTAGTAACGTAATCGTCAACGCCAACATCAAAACCTTTCACTTTATCGTCTTCATCTGCGCGTGCAGTCAGCATAATAATAGGAATGGTACGGGTATATTCGTTTTGTTTTAACTGCTTTGCCAATTTTACCCCTGTGCCACCTGGCAACATCCAATCCAACAAGATCAGATCTGGGTAAGGTTCAACAATTTTTGTTAAAGCTTGATCAAAGTCTTCCGCTTCAATGGTATTAAAACCATTTTGCTCTAAAACAAAAGTGATCATTTCCCTGATCGGCGCTTCATCTTCTACAACCAAAATTTGTCTGTTCATGTATAAAGTTTCCTGCTCATGTTTTCCAACTTCTAATGAACATTGTGATAACTTTTTGTGACAATTATATTACACATTTGAAATTTTAGCTCTCGATTACCACTATTATCACAAAAGCCAATAAAAAAGCGGCATATAAGCCGCTTTTTCTCATAAAATAAGTGCTGCGGTTGTTCCACAGCCCGTCATTTTATCATTAAAATTTGTATTCAAGACCAATAGCTAAGTAGTCTTCGTCTGCGCCACTATCCATATCGAATGTAGTGTAGAAACCATAAAGCTTAGTGTTTTTAGCAAGTTTGTAGTCTGCACCAACAGTAACGCCTGATTTATCATCGCCACCATCAAATTCAGCAGATTGAATTTGCGCTTTCAATGTCCAGTTATCAATCGCGTATTTACCAGATACTAAGAAACCATCCATTTCTGCGCCAGAAGCAACATTTTCTTGGTTTTGTACCATAGCACCTAACACGAAACCAGCAAGTTTACCTTGAACAGTAGCACGTGTTACGTCGTAGCCTTTTACTTCTGAATCAAACGCTAATGCAGC
Organism: Thalassotalea sp.; assembly: GCA_050300315.1. GTDB lineage: Bacteria > Pseudomonadota > Gammaproteobacteria > Enterobacterales > Alteromonadaceae > JBNKXM01. The sequence continues at coordinate 1,728 of JBNKXM010000007.1, forward strand.
ATATAAATCTGATTTCTTTAATTTAGCATCACCGTAAGTGACCGCAACAGACATGGCATCTTCACCATCAACGCTATCTTCAGCGATATAAGTAACACCTAATTGAAAACCGTTAAACTTTTTAGTTTTGTAAGTGATGGTATCACTCATACGGTTTTCACCTTTCCAAAGGTGTTTGATATCGCCATTTAAGTCACTAAATAAATCCACTTTACCTTGAGACTGTTTTAATACCGTATCATTTTTACCAATTAACACTTCACCAAAATTGCCTCTTAAGCCAATGTATTGGTTACGATCGGTAATGCTGTCGCCTTTTGCACTATCGCCATCTAGGTCAATTTCGTATTCCGCTTGAAAAACAACTGTTAACTCATCATTTAACGCTTGTGTACCTTTAAAACCAAGACGTGATGCGTTGCTTTTTACTTCTGTAAATGAACCTTCACCTTCATCAGAAGATTGTACAGATAAGTTAGCTTTACCATAGATCTCTACGTCAGCTGCCATTGAAGACCAAGAAAAAGTCGTTAACAAGGCTGCCGCCAAAGTGCTATAAGAAAGTTTCATGTGATTACCTTTAAATAATGTAATGTAGTATTTGCCGAGTATTGTGCCGACTAAAGATGACACTTTTGTGACAATATGTAATTTTTTTTACGTTTTGATGAATTATTAGCGTCAATTTTGTGTAACATTCATTGCAATTTGATGACGTTTTTATCAAATCAACACATCAAATTTTTTTATCACTATAGTCTATATCTCAGAAATATAAGATTTTATTAGTCACAAAATCGGCTAAAATAAAGAAAATACTTTAAACGTTCCGCAAAAACGCTAAAATCAAGTTAAGTCGCTAAATAAATAAGAACAATTAAATGAAAGTAACCAGCATTTCTCGAAAGCTTTTAACACGTGTACTATCACTGTATTTCGCGCTGACTTTCATTGTTACTTGTGTACAAATTGGCGCTGAATACCTCAATACTAAAAGCCATATCAATAGTGAACTACTGACCTTAGAAAAAACTTTTAGTAGTAGTTTAACCCGTGCGGTATGGGAGCTAAATACGCAACAAGCGATCGATATAGCAGAAGGTTTGGTTGCTATTCCAATGATCAAAGGCATCAAAGTTACCGACGAAAATAATCAAGTTATTACCCAACTCGGTGAAGATAAAAATATTGACGATATTCAATCTAGCCAAATCGAACAGCAAAGCTACTTTAATATTGGTTCTCATTCAGAGAGCTTGTTTGGTTACAACTTCCCATTAATTTTTGAATTTTCAGGGCGCACGACAAAAGTTGGTACGGTTACCTTACTATCAAGTAACCAGGTTATCTTTGACCGAATAGAAGTAGGTATTTACTTTTTGATCGGTAATGCTATGGTCAAAACTGCGGCCTTAGTGTTTTTATTTTCCATCGCATTCTCACAGCTACTCACTAATCCACTGAACGAGCTTACTGAACAAATTAATCGCTTCGATATGGATGATCCAGAAGCCTCGAAAATTAATATTATAAACGCCGAGGAAAACGAATTAAGCATTTTACAAAATGCTCATAATAATTTGCTGTCTGAACTTGCAAAGAACAAAGAGAAATTAGCGATCGCGCAAAATGAAATCATAGAAACTAACAATAAGTTAGACGAACAAAACTTAATGTTAGAGCAAGAAGTTGCCAGAAAAACATCGTCGTTAAGTACCACAATGTTAAAAATGGAGCGTCAACAACGCGAATTGCTGATCCAACAAGAGCAGCTTAAGGCCGAGAACCTTAGACGTAGTCAAACAGAAAAAACGCTCATTCATACCAATCACGAACTAAAAAGTTCGATCAATGAGTTAAATAAAGCGCAAGACAGACTATTAGATTCAGAAAAAATGGCGATGCTAGGTTCGTTATCTGCTGAAATATCCCATGAAATCAATACTCCGATTGGCGTGAGTATTACCTCGACTACGTATTTATCTGACTTGTTAACTAAGTTGAACGAAGACATGGAACATCAAAAGTTAACCAAACGAGGGCTGGAAGAATTTACTGAAAATGCCCAGCAAAGTATCAAATTATTAGTCAATAATTTAAATAGAGCGTCTGAGTTGATCACCAGTTACAAGCAAGTTGCTGTCGATCAAACCAGTGATAAGATCAGACAAATCAATTTAGCGAAATATACCGATGAAATTATTCACTCATTGCACCCTAAATTGAAAAAAACTAAACATGTCATTAACGTAGATTGTAGTGATAATTTAGAAATTTATTGTCATGCTGGTGCGATTTCACAAATCATGACTAATCTGATCATCAACTCGATTATCCATGGTTTTGAAGGGATAGAAAGCGGCATTATCGACATCAAAATAGCCATGCAAGGCCAACAGGTTCAAATATCTTATCAGGACAATGGTAAAGGCATGACGGAAGAACAGTTACCGAGACTATTCGATCCATTTTTTACCACTAAAGCGGGTCGAGGAGGCACTGGATTAGGTACTCATATCATTCACAATTTAGTGACAGACACCCTCAATGGTCAAATCACGGCCAGCCTAAATGAACAAGGCGGTTTGTCTTATCTGATCACATTTAATGACATGCGCTAGAAATTTAATTAAGATACCAGCCCCAATGAACATCGGCCGATACACATGGCCAAAGGAAACTATCAATGTGGTTTAAAAACCTTTACTTCTTTGCCTTTACACGTCCATTCGAATGGTCTGAACAAGATTTAGAAAAACACTTGAGTGAACATCTATTTACCCCTTGTGGCTCCACTGAAATGTCACATTTTGGTTGGGTTAACGCGTTGGGCAAACATGGTCAAACCATAGTTCATTCGGTAAATGGTAATCATCTGTTATGTGCACGAAAAGAAGAAAAGATATTACCAGCCCCTGTCATCAAAGACATGTTGGAAGAAAAAATTGCGGCGCTTGAAAGTGATCAATCGCGCGGCGCAACGAAAAAAGAAAAAGAACAATTTAAAGAAGACATTATCTTTGAATTATTGCCGCGTGCGTTTTCTCGCGTCACCGATACCCACGCGTATATCAACGCCGAAGAAAACATTATAGTTATCAATACCAGCAGTCGTGGTAAAGCAGAAGATTTTCTCGCTTTATTGCGAAAAGTGCTTGGCACCTTACCTGTTACCAGTGTTTCTCCAGAAAAAGCGCCTGATGAAATCATGACTGACTGGTTAACCGAAGGTAACCTAGGTGAGAGTTTTCAGCTAGGGTTAGAAGCGGAATTTCACGCCTTAGGTGACGATGGCGCAGTAGTTCGCGTGAAGAATCAAGATTTACAAAGCGATGAAATTAAAGCCCATCTTGATGCGGATAAATTTGTCGTAAAACTTGCGCTTGAGTGGGATGATGCGCTGTCTTTTGTGCTATGTGATGACTTAGCTATTAAGCGCCTGAAGTTTTTTGATGTCTTACATGAACAAAATGAAGATATTGATAAAGACGATGTGGTGGCAAGACTTGATGCTGATTTTGCGTTAATGGCGGGTGAAATCAACCGTTTCATTAAAGATTTGTTGGCAGAATTCTCATTAAAAGCGAGCGACTGCCTAGAAAGTTAATCCTTGCTGACGCTAATTCCTAATAAAAAAATATCCCGTTTGTTATCAACTAACAAACGGGATATTTATTTAATCTTTACTAAAAAATTATTCAGCTAAACATCAAGTAAGCGTTTAATATCTTGGGTGATTTTATCAATTTGCTCGACATCAATCGGCGCGATAAAAATGGTGTCATCGCCAGCTAATGTACCTAAAATTCCCGCTGATTCGCCCATGCTATCCAACATCCGAGAAATCAACGGTGCACCACCTATCCCTGTTTTAACAATGATCTGGGTATTGTTATGTTTAACACTAACAACCACCGATTGTATTGCTTGACGCGACTTAGGGATCGCAAGCTCGTCGGGTAAAATATAAACCACCTGATTGCTGGCATTACGCATTTTAACTGCGCCAAGCTTAGACAATAAACGTGAAATTTTAGCCTGTGACATGTTCTTAAAGCCTTGCTCTGCTAGCGCCTCTGCTAGTTGGCTCTGTGAACCATAACACTGCTCTTTTAATAAGGCTTTAAACGCTAAAACTAGTTCAGCTTCATTCTTCTTACGTTCAGATGTCATTATCGTCTTATATGTGATTTTTAAATAATAAATATTTTATCGATTTTTAAAGATGAATCCTACTTTTTTATTCACTTTCTCGCGCTAAATATCTCTTTAATAAGAGATACGAGCCAAACATGATTTATATTTATCGTATTTCTTTGAATATTTATACCAGTCAATATTTAACAATTTACCGTCAATATCTTGAATATTTAACGCTAATCGTCACCCGTTTAGCACTGTGTTTAACAAAATCACGGTATAGATCAATAAATAGTGGCTATTTAATTGGCGTGTACAGAAAACACAGGTAGATTGATATTATGTCATGATCAATTATTAAACATTATGCCGTTAATCAAATGGAATGAACAAACGCTGTCGGTAGGTATTGAGCTAATAGACAATCAGCATAAGATGCTGATACATCTGATCAATAAATTAGCTGATGCCATCGTAAATCACCAAACAGAACAAGTGATCACCTCGATTTTTTCGCAGTTACAGGACTACACTGAATATCACTTTAATACCGAAGAAGCGTATTTTTTTCGCCTGAACGATGAGGATACCGCGTTACATCAAGCACAACATAATGAATTCATTTTAAAATTAGCAGACTTTAAACAACAAAGTCCTGAGCTATCTGCAATTTCACAACAACTATTAACTTTCTTATCTAATTGGTTGATCAATCATATTCAAATTGAAGACAGAAAAATTCTCAATCAAAACTTGTGCTGAGTTACAGCACAAGTTTTCGTTGTTCAGCCAGTCCCATAGATAAAATAAATGGCTGCTGTTTTTGACGTTCGATAAAATCAGCTTTACTGGTTAATCCTAACCACTGATGTTCAATCAAGCATTGAGCAACAGCGCCACCTAAAGTAGCGCCCGGCCCTAAGATGATCAATTTATCAGGAGCAAACTCTTTAATGGCAACTTCTATCGCCTTGCTAAAATTGTAAGGCTCTACCACTTGTGTGCCTAAGGTGTAGTCATACAAAGCACGACTATCGGTTGCATAAGGCTGCCAAATATTACCTAAACCGTCGATCAACGGAGTATTCGGTGCATTAAAAAGTGCCTCAGACAATTGCTGTTTCGCCTTAACAGATATCTCATTAAGCAACGGCGTATGAAATGCCGCATGATTGAACAAATTCATCGGATATCTATCATCGATAACTGGCAAGGCTTCTTGGATCACTTGCAAGCCTCGTTTATCGCCACCTAATACCAGATAGCCACCAAGGTAAATAGAGACATACACTTGGCAGTCATCCATTTGATTGACTTGCTCAACCAAGGCCAGCACTTGTTGCTCGCGTTGCTTATCTTTTTGCCAGTATTGATCGACAATTGGATAAATCAGTTGTCCGCCGATCACACCATTAGTCATCATCGAACCCATAGTATTGATAAGCTCTATCGCGCCATCTGCAGTTAACGCACCAGCTACCGCTAATGCAATATACCAGCCCATAGAATTACCAGTAACCGCGGCAATTTCATAATCAGCTAAATTGATCGATTGATAATCACCTGCCGCACAGGCATAAATCAACGCCGAGGCATTTTCACCCGCCGTATGCGTGCGCATACTGTAATTATCCATACCATCAAGCTCACTGATAGTAAGCTGGCCTTGAGCACGTCGATACTGATCAATATGTTCAATGAATGCTAGTTTGTCGCCATGCAGTCGCGATAAATAACCTAATTCTTCTTTATTATATGTGCCTCGGCCAGGACAAATGACCACGGCACGCTGTTTAGTCGCTTTAGTCATTATTAGCTCCTTTGTTTGCTTGTTGAGCACAGAGCTCGATCGCCGCATTAACTATCTCTTCTTTTGACGGCAATACATGATATGCAGCGCTGCCAAGAGGAATAAAACTGTCTTGCGCGCACACTCGACGAATATCACCACTGGCCTTATCTGGACACTGCTCCATTAATAACGCCATGATTTCTTCGCTGATCGAGCCAGTTTGACGACATTCATCAACAATCAAGACATGCTGACACGCATTCACCTGTTCAATAATGCCATCTTTATCAAGTGGCATTAGCCAACGCAAATCGACAACACGACATTTGATGCCTTGCTCAGCCAGCATTTGCTCCGCCTGACGCGAGAGATAATAACCATTACCATAGGTGAGAATACAAAGCGTTTGACCGTCACCAAAAACGGAGACTGACATCGCATTATCACGCTCATTTGTCTGTGGCTCCGCTTGCTGATAATCAAATGTCCATAAACCATCGCCTTCTTGGTGCAAATCTTTTGTCATATACAAGGCGATAGGTTCTAAAAACACCACTACACGTTGTTGTTCTCGTGCCAGTTGCACTGAGGTGCGTAACATCTGCTGCGCATCGCCACCATTTGATGGACACGCGAGGATAAGACCTGGAATATCACGAAATACCGCAAACGAATTATCATTATGAAAATGACCACCAAAACCCTTTTGATACGCTAATCCGGCGATGCGGATCACCATAGGGTTAGTGTATTGGCCCTGACTAAAAAATGGTAAGGTTGCCGCTTCACCTCGGATCTGATCTTCGGCGTTATGCACATAGGCAAGAAATTGAATTTCAGGGATAGGTAAAAAGCCATTATGCGCTAAGCCAATGGCGCCACCTAAAATAGACTGCTCATCCAATAGCGTATTTAATACGCGGTTCTTACCAAAACGGTCAACCAACTTGGTTGTCACGTTATAGACACCACCTTTACGGGCAATATCTTCCCCTAGTAACACGATATTGTCATGCTCGGCCATCAGGTCAAGCAAGGTCCAATTGATCAATTTTGCTAAATGCTGTTTCTTCTTGAGGTTATGCTTATCATGAGCAAATAACGCCATGCGTCGCTCTTCGCTCACCTTATTCGCAGAACGTGGCATCGCCGCTTTTGGCGGAACAATACTTTCCATCACTTGCTCAGCATTACTCAAGCGAGGTCGAGTGATCACTTGACTAGCAACTCGTTCAATTCGTTTGGCAATATTCTGATAAATATCGATGATTTGCTGTTTCGATAAACACTGCTGTTCAAGCAATATTTTCGCGGTGTGCAGCAAAGGATCATTGAGTTCATTGGCATCAATTTGTGCTTCGTCTCGATATACAAACTCAGCATCCGAACCCGCATGTCCAAGTAAACGGATCAATTTAACATGTAAAAATACCGGAACTTGTTGCTCTCGCGCTATTTTCGCTGCTTGCTTACTCACTCGGTAAGTATCTAATGGATTTAAGCCATCACAGCTTAGATATTTTAAGCCTGCACGATGCTGATAATTAGCCGCAACCCAACCCGATGGCGTTGACGTTGAAATACCAATACCATTATCTTCACAAACAAACACTATCGGCATAGGGATCGATTGATACGATGCCCAAGCCGCAGCATTAATAGCCCCTTGAGCGGTAGAATGATTTGACGACGCATCACCAAAACTACAAATCACCACACCGTCATCAGCAAGTTCACCTTGATGCGCTAGTCGTTTAGCAAGACCAATCGAAAACGCTGCTCCCATGGCTTTAGGCACATGAGAAGCAATAGTACTGGTTTGTGGTGGAATAAATAACGCTTTGCTGCCAAGCACCTTATGACGACCACCAGAAATTGGATCTTCTTTGGCGGCGGCAAAAGAGAGCAACATATCATAAATAGACGTTTGCCCATCAACTTGTTTACCGCGCTGGATAGCAAACGCACCACTGCGATAATGAAGAAACGCCATATCTGTTGGGCGAAACGCCTGAGCAACAGCGGCGTTGCCTTCATGACCTGAGCTACCTATGGTATAAAAACTCTGACCATTTTTTTGCATCACTCGAGAATGCAAATCTAAGTGTCTACTGATCACTTGGCTTTCAAACAAGTCAATCAGTTGGGCATTGGTTAAACCGACCTGCTCTGCACTCAAATTGCAGCTCAATGACGGCAAATTTTGCTGTTCTACACAACGAACAAAATTTTCATTTAAACTCTGATTACGATCAGACATGGCACTTCACCTATTTTATCGTTCTAGCTTTATTGTTGTTTTACTATCAATAAAATAGGCTTAAAAGAATGCCTGAATGCCTGTTTGAGCACGGCCCAATATCAAGGCATGAATATCATGTGTACCTTCATAGGTATTAACCGCTTCAAGGTTAATCATATGACGGATCACATGGAACTCATCAGCAATACCGTTACCACCATGCATGTCACGCGCAACACGAGCAATTTCTAACGCTTTACCACAAGAATTACGTTTCACCAATGAAATCGCTTCTGGTGCTAACGTACCTGCGTCCATCAAACGTCCAACCTGTAAGCAGGCAAATAATCCTGTGGTGATTTCGGTTTGCATATCAGCTAATTTCTTTTGTACTAACTGAGTTGCCGCTAATGGTCGACCAAACTGCTCTCTGTCTAACGTATATTGACGAGCCGCATGCCAGCAAAATTCAGCTGCGCCTAATGCGCCCCATGCAATACCGTAACGCGCTTTGTTTAAACAGCCAAATGGCCCTGATAATCCCTGAACATGTGGTAATAAGTTCTCTTCAGGTACAAAGACATTGTCCATAACAACTTCACCCGTGATTGAGGCACGTAATGAGAACTTACCTTCAATTTTAGGTGCTGATAAGCCTTCCATACCTTTTTCAAGAATAAAGCCTTTGATCACACCTTCAAGCTTGGCCCAAATAATAAAAACATCAGCGATCGGTGAGTTAGTGATCCACATTTTGTTACCAGTAAGACGATAGCCACCGTCAACTTTCACGGCACGAGTCGATAAACTTGCTGGATCTGACCCTGAGTTAGGCTCAGTTAAACCGAAACAACCAATCAACTCACCAGTCGCAAGTTTCGGTAGATATTTCATCTTTTGCTCTTCGGTTCCATAAGCATGGATTGGATGCATAACTAACGACGATTGCACACTCATCGCACTGCGATAACCACTGTCGACCCGCTCAACTTCACGGGCAATTAGACCATAAGTCACATAGTTAACATTGGCACAGCCGTATTTTTCTTCGATTGTACAGCCAAGTAACCCGAGCTCGCCAAGTTCTCGCATTATGGTTGGATCAAACGTTTCATTGCGGTTGGCATTAAGCACACGCGGCATCAGTTTGTCTTGACAGTATTGATAAGCACTGTCTCTGATCATGCGTTCTTCTTCCGATAACAATGAATCGAGTAATAATGGATCTTGCCAGTTAAAGCTAGGTTTTGACGATGCGTTTGACATAAATATTCCTAATCTTGTGATGATCTAAAATCTAAATATAGACGGTGTAATAATTTTGTTGCTCAAGATTACGTAATAATTAGCTAAAGTTAAAATATAGTTTTTCTTTATTTGCTATAGAATTTAACTATAGCTTTTTAACACCTTTTGAGAAATAATCTCGCTATGGATCTAAAACACCTCAACTACTTTATCAACGTCTTTGAACAGCAAAGCTTTAGTGCTGCTGCCAAGGTATGTTTTATTGCTCAACCGTCAATCTCAGCGGCAGTTGCTCAGCTTGAAGCGGAAGTTAATCAACCGCTGTTTGTTCGCCATGCTCGTGGGGTTTCACCTACCGAATACGGCATAAAATTATATCCGTTAGCGAAACAGTTACTTGGTCAGGCAGATGCCATCAAGGCATCTTTTCGGCAAAAACCCAATAAGCAAAGCTTTTATCTTGGCGTAACTAAGGGCTTAGGGGTTAAGCGAATGAGTAACCTGTTAAGGGATTTCACCTCAGTAGCACCCGATATTGAATTAACCTTAGTGCCACCGTATGAAAAATGCGATGCGCGTATCATTATTAAAGAAGAGTTAAAAGACGAAGAGCAGTACCTGTCTATCTGGCAAGAAAACTATTTATTGGCGATGCCATTTAATCATCCATTATCACTGAAAGATTCCATCGAATTGAGCGATTTTGATCAACTGGCTTTTATTCAGCGCAGTCCTTGCAGTGCATGGCAAACGCTAACCGACACATTCACATTAAGTGGTATCTTGCCTGATATTCGCGCAAAAATTCAAACCATAGACTATGTGTTAGGTCTTGTCAGAGCAGGATTAGGGTGTGCCTTAGTCCCTGCTCATCCAGAAATTATTGAACAAACCGATCTGGCATTTCGTCCAATCACTAAAATGCAACTGACGCGAGAAATTATCCTTGCTTATCAAAAAACAAGTCCGTTACTAACCAAGCTGATCACCTTGATCCAAGATGTAAAAATATGATCAACCAATAAATCCAGTCGTTAATGTGTAAATAATCTTACAATTTTTAAACACTTCTGCTGCGCCTTTAACTGCCCAAAGTTCATGGTATTTGTTAATATGACGTTGCATTTGGGCGAAATACCGTTAATTTAATCATTCATAACAGCAGCACGCCCATTAAACGTTCAGGGAATCTATAACACTATGCTTAAAAAGCTGAGCTATTGCTTGTTGCTATTGATTAGTATCAACTGTTTTGCCAATGAAAAAAAACCAGAAAAAGAAAGTACGGTTTTCAATAAAACCTTTAGCTGGCAAGCACAACTAGGTCTGTCATTACATTATGTCGATAATATCATTAAAGATACTGAGCAAAGCCAATTAGGTGATTATCTCAAAGTTTCTTTATTGTTTGATTTTTATTACAAAGGCTTTTTTATCCAATCGAATCATCGACGTGCAGATACACATACCTTAGGTGCTGAATTAGGCTACCAATTAGAAGTCAATGACGATTGGGAAATCGACATTATTTCAAAAACCTATATCGGTGGTATTGACGCAGATACCATTCTTGATCAGTCAGGGAAAGAAGGGTCAATTCTTGAAGGGCTGAAAACACGAGATGTCGGTACTGGATTAGCAATTCGCTACACCCATTATTTTGACAACAGTTATTTCTCAATTGATTTAGCAAATTTAGCGGTATTTAGTGGTGCCAAAGGTTGGGTACTCGACGGGTTTTACAGCCATTTGATCCCTTACCGTAATTGGGATATTTACCTCAATGCCGGGTTAACTCTCTACTCTGAAAATGTAATGGATTACTACCTAGGTATTGATGAAAGTGAAGTATCAAGCATGCGACCTTATTTTGAAGGGTCAAACGGCGCTAAAGTGCAATTTGAAGTGTTTGCACAACACCCGATTACACAAAACTGGACGTTTAATATTGGCGTTAGTCAAAGTTATTACAGCCACAATGTCATCGACAGCCCAATTGTCGACTCTTACGGTGCGACTCAAGTGCTAGCGGGGGTACTATATGTTTTTTAAACTAGGCAAAGGAATTGCGTGGTTTACCCTGATGTTGAGCGTTAATCTTAGTACTAAGGTTATGGCGGAGCAGCAACAAGCTGTGCCTGACTTACATGCGCAGGCAATGTTTGCCGCAAAGCCAGCCAATTGTGTTGCGCTTCGCCAAGGACGTAAATGTTACGCCAAAGTATCTTTAATTTGGCAAACAGCGATTAAGGGAGATTTTTGTGTTTATCAAAAAACCAACAACAAGTTGTTGCAATGCTGGCATAACAGTCAAGGAAACCAAGTTACATTTGAATTTGAATCCAGTGAAAATATTGCTTACCAATTAATCGCCTCAGAACAAAAAGAAGTGATTGCCGAAACATCAGTCGACGTCAGTTGGGTACATAACGCGACGCCAAGAAAAAGGCGCTGGCGACTTTTTTAATCAAAGTTACAACACGAGATAACATGGAAACGAGCATGACTACACAACATCGCATATTATTGGTTGAAGATGATCTCACGTTAGCTGACTGGGTTATCGAATACTTACAAGAACAAGACTTTATTGTCGAGCATGTCGCTCGTGGTGACTTGGTCGAAGAGAAATTTGCCTCATTTGCCCCTGAATTAGTGCTGCTTGATGTAATGCTGCCTGGGTTAAATGGTATTGAAGTGTGTCGTTTGCTTCGCCAACAGTCAAACCTGCCGATCATTATGTTAACCGCACGTGCCGATGAATTTGATGAAGTTATTGGGCTAGAAGCAGGCGCTAATGATTATGTTATTAAACCGGTAAGACCACGCGCGTTACTTGCTCGCATCAATAGCGCGTTAAAAAATCAAGTATTGGCGAGCCATAAAACCAATGAAATCATCCTTGGCAAACTCAACATTAACGGTGAAGCCAACCGCGTGACATATCAAGGCAAAGAAATAGAATTATCGACAAGTTTATTTGCGTTTCTATGGTTTCTCGCCAGCCACGCCGGAGAAGTCGTTGATAGAGACAGCGTCTTTAAAGCGCTCAAAAGTCGAGAATATGATGGGCAAGATCGCCGTTTTGACGTCATGCTGTCAACACTGCGTAAAGTGTTTAATGATGATCCTCAAAGCCCTAAAAAATTTAAAACCGTGTGGGGCAAAGGCTATCTTTTTGTTGCCGATGCTTGGAACGATTAGCCGTGACACGATTATTTATCAGCATCATCATTACCGTACTCGGCTCGCTGTTTTTTATTAGCTGGGGCTTAGATAAATTAGTAGCGAGCCAAATTGAGCCAGAAGAAAATGCCGAAGTTGTTCTTTATCAGCAACTAATTGAAGGTTTCAGTCAACAGCTCAGTTCAATCAAACATGCTGCTCTCCTAGCCAACACTGAGCAACTGGCAAAACAATTTAGCGTAAACTTAACCCTTGAAGATGCCAACAATATTGCCTTACCCGACTCGTTAACTACACAACTAGTGCACCAAGGTGGATTACTCCTTGCGAGCGATCAACAAGCATTTGTGCTAAGAACAATCCCTTCTCACCCAGATAGTTTACTGCGACTCGAATTACCTGCATTGCCCGAAGAAGATAATTTTCGCAATATGGTATTAACCGCCATTTTATATCTTGGTGTTTGCGCCATTTTACTATTATGGCTATTCCCACTGGCGCGTCGTCTATATGTGCTCACCGATTCAGCGGCCAAAATAGGCAAAGGTGAGCTTAATGTCAGAGTGGCGTTAAATAAATTCTCTTATATCCATCCGCTAGAAAAAAGCTTTAATCAAATGGCTGCGCAGATCGAAAAGCTGATGGCAGACAATAAATTACTCGCACGTAGCCTTTCACATGACATCAGAACCCCGATGTCTTGTTTACGGTTCGGCGTTGAAGCCGCCCTTGATTGTCACGATATCGACAAAAAAGATAATTACCTACAACGTATCGAAGCAGAATTAACCCGAATGGAAGAAATGACGGCAGCATTTTTATCGTACGCGGGTATGGAACGTCAAGGGGTACATCTTAAGTTAGAACAGGTCGAGTTAAACCAATTCATCCGTGATTTTTGCCAAGATTTTCAGTCTTTTGCAGAGCAGCATCACATCCAGCTCAGCTGTCAGTTATTGCCTAACAACTGTCAGGTTAAACTCGATTGCCATTGGTTTTATCGTGCATTACAAAACTTAGTCAGTAACGCAATTCAATATGCCACAGAGCAGGTCATCATATCGCTTAAACAACAGGGGCATTCGCTGATCATCGCCATTGAAGACGATGGTAAAGGTATTGCAGAAGATAAACTGTCAGTGGTCTTTGATCCCTTCGTAAAACTTGACGTTGACCGCTCAAGAGAACAAGGACATTTCGGCCTAGGCTTAGCCATTTGTCAGAAAATTATCCATTGGCACAAAGGCACAATATGCGCTGAGCAAGCCAAACAGCTCAGTGGCGCTCGATTTGCTATCACTTTGCATCGTGATTAGCAGCAAGCATCTACACACTTGCAAATTCGCTTTGCTCAACGTAACGTAAGCATTAAACCATGTAGAAAAAATAACAAGATCATGAGTGACTTCAATCGCCGTAATTTCATAAAATCAATAGCCGCTGTAACGGCTGCAAGCTTATCTACAAGCCAAGCAAATACCTTTAGCCAAGTCCCTAAAAAAGCACCGCCTAGCCAATATGAATCCGTAATGGGATTAACCGTAGCTAAAATGGATAGCGTGCGTATTGGTTTTATCGGGGTAGGAGAACGCGGCTCTGGTCATGTTAAACATTGCTGCCATATTGAAGGTGTCGAGATCAAAGCGATTTGTGATATTCACCAAGATGTTATCGATCAGGCAAACCAGTATGTGGTCGCTCAGGGTAAACCTAAAGCAGACGAATATACCGGCTCTGAGCTTGCCTACAAAGACATGTTAACCCGACAAGACATTGATATTATTATCATCTCGACGCCATGGCGCTGGCATACTCCAATGGCAGTAGATACCATGGAAAGTGGCAAACATGCGTTTGTTGAAGTACCGGCAGCAACTACCGTAGATGAATGCTGGCAACTGGTTAACACCGCAGAACGCACCCGTAAAAACTGCATGATGATGGAAAATGTTTGCTACGGTCGAAACGAGCTAATGGTACTTAATATGGTGCGCCAAGGATTATTTGGCGAGCTGTTACATGGTGAAGCCGCTTATATCCACGAGCTACGCTGGCAAATGAAAGAGATCGACCGTAAAACAGGTTCTTGGCGTACCTATTGGCACACTAAAACCAATGGCAACCTTTACCCTACTCATGGTTTAGGGCCGGTTTCACAATACATGAATATTAATCGCGGTGATCGCTTTGATTATTTAACATCAACCAGTTCCTTAGCATTAGGCCGACAAGCCTACGCCAAGCGAGAATTTCCCGCCGATCATGAACGTAATCAGTTGCATTACATTGCTGGCGATATCAACACCACAGTGATCAAGACAAAACTCGGTCGTAGTATCATGGTGCAACACGACACAACCACGCCACGACCTTATTCTCGCCACAATTATATTCAAGGTACTAACGGTGCTTTTTCAGGCTTTCCAAACAGAATAGCCATAGAAACGCCACCCACTAAAATTAGTCAAATCTATCAAAATGACTACCAAGAAGCGCTAGCCCAATGGCAAAATAACCAACAACAAGGTAAAAAGCCTCAGCTGCATAGTTACCATCATTGGGATTATCAACTAGATAAATGGCAGGCAGAATTTGACCACCCACTGTGGGTAAAAATGGGCAATGCT